>NZ_CP032823.1:1800000-2006909 GCF_003660105.1 Aliarcobacter cryaerophilus ATCC 43158 | reverse complement strand
AATAACCTAAAAAATCAAATTTAATTAAGCAATTATTATATCTAAATATTTTATAAAATAGCTTCAATGGAAAAAGTATAAAAAATAGTTTAAAATCATAAAATAATTTATTTGTACACAATGTGAATAAGTAGTGAATAGTTTTGAAATTTTATAAATAAAAACATAGTTAAAATACGATACAATCGAATATTCAAAAATGTGAAAATAAAAAACAAAAAAGAGTGAAATAGTGAAAATATTGGGAATAGACCCTGGAACAAAAAATTGTGGATATGCTGTTATTGAAAAAAGTGGAAGAGATTTAAAACTAATAGAAGCAGGATTAATTAAGATAAAAACTACAGTTTTGCAAGAACAAATTGTTGAGATGACAGAAGGAATTGATTTGATATTTAAAACTCATAAAATAGATCAAGTATCAATAGAAGATATGTTTTATGCTTTTAATCCAAAAACTGTTATTAAACTTGCTCAATTTAGAGGAGCAATTAGTCTAAAAATACTTCAAAATTTTGGAAATTTTTCTGAGTATACACCACTTCAAGTAAAACAAGCAGTTACGGGAAATGGAAAAGCTACAAAAGAGCAAGTTGCGTTTATGGTAAAAAGACTTTTAGGAATAAAAAAAGAGATAAAACCTCTTGATATAACTGATGCAATAGCAATTGCATTAACGCACTCTCAAAGAATAAAAGGATAGAAATTTATGAAAAAAATCGGTAAAAAAATTGGAATTCTAGCATCTTACAATGGAAGTGGTTTTGAGACAATTCAAAAAGCTATTGAAGATGGAATTTTAGATGCAAATGTTTGTGTTATTATTACAAATAATAGTACAGCAGGAGTAATAGAGAAAGCAAAAAAGTATGGAATTGATAGTTTTGTTATAAATTCAAAACTATTTCCAAATGAGAATCTGGATTTAAAAATTGCTCAAACTCTAAAAGAGTATGGATGTGATTATATATTTTTATCTGGATTTATGAAAAAAATAGAAGAAAATCTGCTAAAAGCATTTCCTAAAAAAATCATTAATACACATCCAGCAATTTTACCATCAATTTATGGTGGTGCTGGAATGTATGGACATTTTGTTCATGAAGCTGTTGTAAATAATTGTGAAAAAAAATCAGGCTGTACAATTCATTATATAGATGAGAACTATGATGAAGGAGAAATTATTTTAATAAAAGAGTTAGAGTTGGCAAAAAATGAAACAGCACAAACTTTAGAAAATAAAATAAAAGAGCTTGAGAAAATTGCTATTGTAGAAGCATTTAAGAAGGTTTTAGAGGAGAGATAAAACTCCTCTAATATTTATTTAATAAAGTTAGCTAACTCTTCTTTTGTAGAGATTTTATCTATTTTTACAACTTTTCCATTTTCTAAACTATAAACAATAATTTTTCCATCTTCTTTTACAAAGTTATCTTTGTTTGTATCGTCTAATAATAAAACTGAAAATGGGTATTTTTTCATTTTTGGTAAAGCTATAAATTTAGAAATAAGACTTGGCATTCCTGAAATATCAGCAACATAAACAGCCCCATTTTTTTCTAAAATATTCTCTTTTTCACTTAGTGGTAAAAGATAATCTCTTAACATATCACTTGTACTTTTATCACTTGCAAAAAGTATAGTTTTTATATTTGTATCTATAACTTTTTCAACTTCGTTTTGGTCTTTAATTTTTAAGTTATCAACAACACTATCAACAGCAAGTGGAGCTGCATTTAATCCTAAAGCTAATAAAGAAGCTAAAAGTATTTTTTTAAACATATTTTTCCTTTTAAATTTTTTGTGATTCTAGCTTTAAAAAGTAAACAGAAGATTAATTTTCTTTAGATAAAGTTGGTAGATTCCATTTTTTATAGTATGCAAGAACTCTTAAAACAACTCCAAATATGAAAACAATAATAAGTGAAAATAGATTTCTAAGTTCAAAAATTTCTAAAATATAAACAACACTTCCAATAATTAAAGCAACGGTTGCATAAAACTCTGAAACTAAAATAAAAGGCATTCTATTTATTAAAACATCTCTAATTGTTCCACCACCAACAGCAGTTATAAATGCTAACATTACAGCACTTAAGAAGTTAAAACCACTCTCAATTGCAATTATTGCACCTGTTATTGCAAATGATGATAGACCAATTGCATCTGATATTACAAATGCCCATTTACCTTCAAGATTTGTAATTTTATGAAGTTTAAATAGCATTGCAATTAAAACCGTTGCAATTACTAGGCTAAGAGGTAAGTTTGAAGTAAAAACATAAGGGGTTCTATCTGCAAGAACGTCTCTTGTCATTCCACCACCAAAAGCAGTTAAAAATGCAGAGATAAAAACTCCTAAAATATCGAGTTTACAGTGAACAGCAATTAGAAAACCACTTAGAGCAAAAGAGATAATACCTATAATATCAGCAATCTCTAAAGCGCTCATTTAAGAAGCTCTTGCATTGCAATTGCAGTTTGTCTTATCTCCCATTGAGCATGTTCATCTAGTCTTAACTTGAAATAATTATCAAGCTGTTTTGGCATAAATGCACCCCAAATTTGTGTATATCCCATTTGAGGTATTACACGTCTAGCTTCTTGAGGTTTAACTCCAGCTTCTAGTAATTCAAAATATAAATCTTCACTTTGCTTTATTAAATCTTGTACTTTTTGATTCTCTTTTAGTTTTTCGCTAACATAAAATTCAAAAGGTACTCTTTTAGCACTTACATATCTTCTACTTAACTCTTGCCAAGAAATTCTATGTCTTACCATTTGACTTCTTGTAGGAAAATCTACTTTAAATAAAAATACTTTGAAGTAATTTTTTATAATATTACACTCTTCTTGTGTATTAAAAATAGTTCTAATATCAAAACTAAATTTATCTTTATCATTTTCAAAATCATAAACTAATGCTCTATAATTTGTAAGTAAATATCTATCATCTAAAATTTCACCAAATTTTTTACAATTTGAATACTCTAAATCTAAAATCTCTTTATGTTTTGGATTTTCATAATCGAGTATTACTGGAACAAACTCAAAACTAGAACTTGGTAATCCCATACTTTCAGCCATCAGTCTATTGTAAAGACTTTCACTTCCAAGTGCTTTTGGATTTTGATAACAAATTGAAGCAACTTGAGTAATAGCTAAAATTCTATTTTCTTCATTTAGATTTGCTTTTGAAAAATCCCAATTCTCTACAAAACCAATATCATCATTTAATATATTTTGTTTTTCATTTATTTTTTCTATCACTATTTTGCCTTTATAAAAAATTGAATTTAGATTATACAAAATTAAATCTAAACAATTCGAGCGATAAAATGTTAAAATTCTTTTCTAATATAAAAACTAGGTGGTTATTGTTATGAATATTAAAAAAATTGTGAAGTATAGTTTTATCATAATGGCTACAATAATATTTATAATCACTGCAATAAATACCGTTGTAATATATCAAATAAAAGAAAATAATCAAACTAAACAAGCAATTAGTGATTTAGTATTTATGCAAGATAAAATGAATGAATTACTAAAAGATACTACAAATGTAAAATCAATAGAAGAATTAAAACAAAAAAAAGAGGATTTCTTAAAATTTGAATTAGAATTTGAAGATATTGAAAAACTTTTTACTATAAAAGATGAAAATGATTTTGTTGATTTTTTTATTTCAGATATTCATAAAGATAAAATAATTTCAACAAAATTAGAGTTATTATTTGAAAATGAAAAACAAATAGAAGATGTTTTTAGTGAAATTTATAAACTTCAAGAGATTAAAATACAATTCAAAAAAGATTTTGATATTGTATATCCTTTAGAAAATCAAATTAGAAAAGAGTTAGATTTAAAAATAGCTTCTTTAAAAAATTATGAAATATTTAAACTTTTTAGTGATGTTGAATATTATAGCAAGGAGACTTTATATCAATATAGAGATAAAAAGACTCTTGATAAGTGGCTTTATAAAATAGAGTTATTAAAAAATAACTATAAAGATGAGACTATTTTAGAGTATTTAGAAGTTGTAAATAAAGTTGGAAACATTGTTGTAGAGCTAAAAAATATTGAAGATAAAGAGTTAATATTAAGAAATAAGATTTTAGATGTTATTAATCAAAATAAAGTTTATAGTTCAGAAATCCAAAAAGAAATAGCTAATTTAACATCAAATTTTATTAATTTTACATATATTAGTATACTTTTTTTATTGCTTTTAATTATGTGTTTAATAGTAATTTTAGGATACAAAGTTTATAAAAATGTAGGTTTATCTGTTGATGAAATTGAAACAAAAGTAAAAGATGGTTTAAATGAAATAACAAAATTAAATGAAGAGATAGAAAATACTCAAAAAGAAGTTGTATTTACTATGGGTTCTATTGGTGAAAGTAGAAGTAAAGAGACTGGAAATCACGTTAAAAGGGTAGCTGAATACTCTAAGCTTTTAGCAATTTATTATGGATTAGATGAAAAAGAAGCTGAAATGCTAAAGCAAGCAAGCCCAATGCATGATATTGGAAAAGTAGCAATTCCTGATGCAATTTTGAATAAACCAGGTCGTTTTGATGAAACTGAAAGAGAGATTATGAATACTCATGCAGCCTTAGGTTATGAGATGCTTAAGCACTCAAATAGACCTCTTTTAAAAATGGCTGCGATTGTTGCAAATGAGCATCATGAAAAATGGGATGGAAGTGGTTATCCAAATGGTTTGAAAGCTGAAAATATTCATATTTATGGAAGAATTACTGCACTTGCTGATGTTTTTGATGCATTAGGAAGCCATAGAGTCTATAAAAAAGCTTGGGATGATGAAAAAATATTTAATCTTTTTAAAGAAGAAAAAGCTAAGCATTTTGACCCTAAACTTGTAGATATCTTTTTCGAACATTTAGAAGAGTTTTTAAAAATTAGAGAAACTTTTAAAGATGAATTGTAAAAATATTAAACTCATTTTCATAATTGTAAATAAGTTTAAAATTATGTTTATCAAGAATCTTTTTTACAATGCTTAAACCAAGTCCAAAGCCATCTCTTTGCATAAGTTCTTGAGTAAAAGGTTTTAAATAATACTCTAAATCTTTTGATAGTTTTTGACCACTATTTAAAATAGAGATTTGATTTTTACCAACTTTTATAATAATTGGAAAATCTGTAGCATACTTTAAAGCATTATCAATTAGATTTTTAAGTGCAATTGATAAATAATCTAAATCCGCATTTATTTTAAAATCTTCAAAGATTTTTATCTCTATTTTTGATTCATCTTCTAAATATAGTTTTCCTAAAGATTCTAAAACTAAAGTCTCTGCACTAAATGTTGTTAGATTTAATTTTGAAATATTTAGTTTTTCAAGTTCTATAAGTTCGCTTGTAAGTCTTTCTAAATCATTAAAAATCTTTTTAAGAAGCTCTTTTTGAGAAGAGTTATATATTTTTTCTATTGCAAACTTTCCTTTAGCTATTGGAGTTCTTAACTCATGCCCGATATCACGAAGTAGCTCTTCTCTTGTTTTTATTGAATTTTCAAGTGAACTTGCCATTTTATTAAAACTATTTGCCAAAGTTCCAATCTCATCATTGGATTTTATATCTATTCTTGTTGATAAATTACCATTTGCAAAAGCTTTTATATCTTTTGTTATAGTTTTTAATGGACTTAGAAGTTTAATTATAAATAAAAACATCATTAAAAGTGCAAAAATATCCAAAAATACCAATATATTTAAAATATTTTTATCACTTAAACTCTCTTCTTCAAAGGCTTTAAAAATATATAACTCATCCAAATATTTTATTTTTAGAATATAGATATTTGATGATTTATATTTTAAGATAGAGATATAACCAAATGTAGAGTTCTGAGAATATATAGTTTCTAAATCATTATTGTCTAAAACAGGCACTATTTCTAAACTATTTTTTAAAATTAATGTCTCTATATAATTTTTATTTTCTATATTTTTAAAAATATCATCAATAACTTTTAGATATTTTTCTTTTGCAAAATTATCAACTCTTTTTGAATTTATATTATCAATCCACAAGCCAATTACAGTCATTAACACAAAACTAATAATAAAAAGAAAAGTTAATTTTTTAAAAATTGACATTTTAGCCTACAAACTTATAACCAATTCCCCAAACAGATTTTATATATTTAGGGTTTTTTGAATCATCACCAATTTTTGCTCTAATATTTGATATGTGCATATCAATAGTTCTATTTTTTGTATTAAAATCTAAAGAACTCGCATTTAAAATCTGCTCTCTTGAAGATATTTTATTTTTATTTTCAACTAAGTAGATAAAAATTTCAAACTCTATTTTAGTAAAATCAATTGCATAATCATCTATTAAAACAGCTCGATTGTCTTTATCTATTGTAAAATCACCAACTTTGAAAGATTTATTTGAATTTCTTTTTAAAATAGACTCTATTCTTAAAACCAACTCTCTTGGTTCATAGGGTTTTGCAAGATAATCATCAGCTCCAAGTTCAAAACCGTGTATCTTATTTCCTATATCTCCTCTTGCAGTTGAGATAATTATAGGTATATTTTTTATCTCTTTTAGTTTGTTAAATAGATCAAAACCATCCATAAATGGAAGCATTAAATCTAAAATTATAATAGAGTAGTCATTGTTTGTTTTAAAATCTTCTAAAACATCTTTTGGATTATCAAAAGCAGTGACAATAAATCCATAATCTTTTAGATAATCAACTATCAAAGATTGCATTTGTAAATCATCTTCAACTAGTAAAATTTTTTTATTCAATTATCCACTCCTTGAAATGATCTGCAAATTCATCTCTTTGCTCTTCATTTAAAATTTCTAATATCTTTTTTATTCTTTTTGCTTCTAAAATTGTAGCTTTTCTTTTTATTTCCATAGTTTTTTGTATATATAAATTTTCATTAAAATTTGACTCTTCTATTAAATCTTCAATATCATCTTCAATATCTTCTTTATATTCATAAAAATCTTTATATTCATCTTTTAGCTCTAAAAGAATATTTTTTATAGCTTTTACTTGTTTATCATCTAAATTTAAATAATCTAAATTTTTGTAAGAGTGCTTATATTTTTTGTAATCATCCTCACCATTTAAAAACAAAAATATACTACATAAAATCAGAAATATCTTTAATATTTTCATTTTCGATTAATCCTTTTTCTATATCACTATGACAAGCTTTACAGTTTGCAACACTTTTTACTTTTTCATTTTTGAAAACATCTTTTGGAATATCTTTGTGCTTTTTTTCCCAATAAGTAGTTTTAGTTAAAGCAATTATATCTTTATTGCCTATTGAATTTATAAAATTCCAACTAGCTTTCATAGTTGAAGTTTCTGCACTATTTTTTAATAAAAAGCTTAGAATATTTTCATTTGTTTTTTCATCTAAACTGGCATCATCTCCAAAATGATTTTCTAAATCACCCATTATTAATTCCCATGATTTTTTAGGCAATAAATTTGGTGGGATAAAGAGTGTGACAACTTCCACACTCATTTACAAAAGATATATTTTGTGTTTTATAATCAATTGGCTCAAATTTTGAAGCAACTAAGGCATTATTTGGTTTATAAATATTAAAAATCAAAAAAGCTATAAAAGCTATAAAGATAAAAATAGCAAATAGTTTTTGTAAAAATGATAGTTTTATGCTCTCATCTTCTTGCGTCATTTTATATCCAGTTGCAATTGAATTTAGAGTTTCATGCTTTTTATGAAGTAATCTATCAACAGCAATTCCAGCTAAATGTGCAACAATTAAAAAAATAAGAAAATTTGCAGAAAATTCATGAATTTCTTTAAAAAGTTTTATTTTTTTAAAAAAAGAGTCATTTAAAAAAGATGCTATTCCCTTTCCATCTTGTATTCCATAAGCTAAAATACCTGTAACAATTACAATAAAAGTAACAATTAGCATAGCTATCATCACATAAGATGCTAATGGATTGTGACCTATGTACTTTTGTTTATCATCGAAGATATTTTTTAAAAACTCTTTAGCTTCATTTTTATTTGCTGGAAAATCTTTAAATAAAGAGTATTTTGGACCAAAATATCCCCAGTACACTCTAAAAACTAATAAAATAAAAATAGAGTAACCAGCAATTGCATGGTAGTTAAGAAGTTTATCATCGTCTGTTAAAAAAGCAATTAGAATAAACAGAGCAAATAAAAAGTGAAAAACTCTTGTTGGTAGTGACCAAATATATGATTTTTTCATATTAATTTTTCTCCCATTTTCCATAATTTGGAATTTTTACATCATCATCACTAAAAATACCTTTTTTAGCATTTTGATGACAAGCTGTACAGTTAAACAAACCTTTAACCTCTTTTTGAGTAATTAAATGTTCTTTTATATCTTTATGTTTTTTCTTCATATAAGGCATTTTAGAAATAGAATCAGGAATAACCCCATTTAAATTCTCAACTATTTTTCTACTTCTTTTATATTGCATACTTTTTTCAGCACTATTTTCATTTAAATAGCTTGATAGAGTTTGAAAAGTTTTTTCATCTACACTTGCATCATCACCAAAGTGGTCACTTAAATTTGACATCATTTTATTCCAAGAGTTACTAGGAAGTAGTCCTGCTGGATATGCAAAATGGCAACTACCACACTCTTTTTCATAAATCGTATTATCTACTGGTTTAATAGATACACTCATACTACCAGCAAATAATAAAGAGCTAGTAAGTCCTAAAAGGATTATTTTTTTCATTGTTCGCTCCTTTTATTTATTTATGATGTAAGTAATTACATCACCTTTTTCAAGTGCAGTTCCTTCACGATTATAAACATCATTGAAATTTCTTTTTAACCATTTTTCGATTTCTGCTTTATTTGTAAATCTGTTTGGATTTGCTTTTGGAGATAGAGCATCTATCGTTTTGCCTGTAAAATGATTTTGATTTGCTTCGTATAAATTTGTACCATGACAAGATGCACAAGAGATTAATTCACCTTTTTTCCCAATATGTTTTGATAAGAAGATTTCTTCACCTCTTTTGTAATCAAAACCTTTGAAAGATAAATCTATCTTTAAAACTTCTTGTTTTAAAGAGTTTAAAAAATCATCAACAGTAGCACTAAAACTTAAAGTAGCAACCAAAGTTGCTATTAGAAATGCTTTCATAATTTACTCCTAAATATTTTTTTATATTTAGAATTGTAAAAGAATAGTTTCAAGATATTATGTTTTTTTACTTGACAATTTATTTACATATATCAAATAATATAATTAACCATGTAATTGCAAAAATAGATATACTAATAAATACAATAGTACTTCCAACATCCTTAGCTCGACCAGCCATAGGATTATGTTCAAGAGTTACTAAATCTACAACTCTTTCTATTGCACTATTTATGGCTTCAGCTAAAATCATTCCCATTAAAGTTATAAATAAAATAGCTTTATTTGTTAAGTTTGTATCAATAAAAATAATTACAGGAATTAGAAGAATTGTTACTATTAGCTCAATTTTAAATGAAGTTTCATTTTTTATTAAGTCAATTAAACCTTTTAATGCATAAGATGTATTTTTAAAAAAGTTATATTTTGGTTGATTTCTCAAAGTTTTCCCTTATTATTAATTTATGAATAATCAAAATTACTAACCAAGCTAATATCATAGTAACTAATGTATGACTTAAAAAGTGGTCACCAATTAATATTTTATATCCGCCAGTTAATACACCTACAGTTACACCAAAAGCTAGAGCAATTTTTTGATTTCTAGGCTTTTTAAATAAAAAATATAGAGCCATCAAAGAAAAACCTATTGTTGCATGACCAGCTGGCCAACATCTTTGTTTTTTTTCTTGAATATAATCTTTTGGATATGATTCAAGAATTTTTACATCAATTGAATCTCCTCCAAATTCTATAATATCTACAGGACAAGGAACATTTGTAACACTTTTTAAAGAAGCTAAAGAAGGAACTAAAATAGTACTCAAGCATACTATTAATAAACCTTTTTTGTATTTTTCTAATATTTTAATTCTTTTAAAAAAAGATAAAATTGTTGCAATGAGAATAATAGATGCAAATATTATAAATAGTTTTTTAAATCCACTATAAAAAATTAAATCTTCTAAATAATTATCTTTTGATAAAATCCAAGATTTTGTTTCAAAATTATAAAAAAGAGATTGAAATTCTATATCAAAATCTGTAAATTGAAACATTGAAATTACAGCCAAAAGTAAAAAGGCTGTAAATATAATTTGTTTAGTCTTCTTTTCTAGCTTCATCTAAAATATCTAACTCTTTTTTATATACTTCTGTTTTTACTTCAAAAAGCCCCAAAAGAGTATCAAATAAATTATCATGTGAGTACTCTTTATCTTTATTTTGTTTTATTTTACTTCTGTCGTATTCATGACCCATTTGTCCATCATCTAACCAAATAAGAGATGCAACTCGTGTTTGTTCTTTTGGAGCTATTGCATAAGGCATACCATGAAGATATATTCCATTTTCTCCAAGACTTTCTCCATGGTCAGATACATACAATAATCCTGCCTCATGAGTTTTTGAATATTTTTTTAAAAAATTTATAGTTTTTGATAAAAAATAATCAGTATATAAAATTGCATTATCATAGGCGTTACTTATCTCTTCTTGCGTACAATTTTCTAGCTGGTTTGTTTTACATACAGGTGTAAATTTTTCAAACTCTTTTGGATATCTTTTATAATATGCAGGACCGTGATTTCCCATTTGATGAAGAACTATTAATATATCTCTACCTTTGTTTTTTTCTACATAATCTTCAAGACCAACCAACATTCCTTCATCTCTACACTCTTCATCACAAACACTATTTGTTTTAGGAGTTTGAAAATCTTCATAATCAACTCTAAGCGCTACTCCTTTTGAATCAGAGTTATTATCTCTCCATAAAATTGCAACATCTTGAGTATTATTTAAGACATCTAAAACATTTTTTGTTGAAGCACCTTTTTTATAACTGTAGTCATCTTTTGGAAAAATAGAGAACATACAAGGAACTGAATGAGCTGTTGAAGTTCCACAAGAAGTCATATTTGTAAAGCTTACAAGATCTTCTTGTTTTAAAAGAGGATTTGTCTCTTTAGAATAACCATTTAATGAAAATCTATCTGCTCTTACAGTCTCTCCAATAACTAAAATAATCAACTCTTTGGGTTCATTCTCTTCTTCAACTACTTTTGAATCCAAACCAATATCTTTAATTTCACTTGGCGCTGTATCTAAAGTTTTATTAACATAATTTCCAATGCTATAGATCCAATAAATAGGATTTATATTATATCTTAGAGGTTTATGTTCTCTAAAAAAAGATGTATAAAATTTTGAAAAACTAAAAATTATTATAAAAATAATAACTAAAGATAATATTATAGTTTTTAATTTTGAAAGCAGTTCACCTTTTAATGATTTATAATTTATTCTAGTTTTATAAACAATATAAGAGGGAATAATTGCTAAAAAAACTATATAAAGAAGTAATCTAAAACTAAATAAATCAAGAGATTCTTTAAAACTTGTTTGTAAACTATTTCTAATCATTTCTGAATCAATAACAACACTATAACTATCCATAAAATATGCTGTAAATGCTGAACTTATAAAAATTGTTATTAGTATAGGTTTTGTTGTATATTTTGAGCTAAATAGAGTTAATAAAACTATAATTAAAAGTGTTAATACAATAGTTATTGATAAAAAAAACAAAATATTTGAGCCTATAAAACCATATGTAAGAATAAGATCTTTAAAGAATTTATAATTATAAAATAGAGTTAAAAATATAGAGCTAATTATTATTACTCTATTTTGAGAAAGTTGTAGCACGCAAAAATTCCTTGTGATAATTTATGAAATAGTATCCTTTAATAATTAATAAATCTATAATAAATTGTCAAGAAATTGTAAATATTTAAAAGTAGCAAGATGCTACTTTTATTTTTGAAGAATATATCTAATAGTTGGACCGTCGCTATCTATTAAAAGTACTTTATATCCATGATTTTTTGCATCAACTGGAATATTGTTTATACTTTGTGGACAATCACTAATTATCTCTAAAATTTCACCAACTTCAAGCTCTTTCATCGCTTCAAGAGTATTAATTGCTGGATATGGACAAGGCTCACCTTGCATGTCTATTCTATAATCTGGAACTATTTGTTTATTTTCCATTTTTTATCCTTATCTATTTCTTGATTTTCTTAAATATTTTTTCTCTAAAACTAAAATTACTATAAAAAATAGTAAAAGTAATCCATAGTTTGCTACAAGTCCGCCATATTGTCCAAAGCTTTCAAGAAGATTGATTTTTGGCCAAGAAGTTGCAAGTGGCTCAGAAATATCATCCCAAACAAATGCAAGTAAAGTTGCACCAATTATATTTCCAACTCCAACAATCCAAAAATGTACCTGTCCTTCAACAGCTCTATACATCCAACCACATTCACAACCACCTGCAATTACTATTCCAAAACCAAAAAGTAATCCACCAATCACAACATTTGGTCCAGTCCAAAAAATCTTTGGAGCAGCTCCCATATTTAAATATGTAAATACACCTAAAGTTGCAACAGCCATTCCTATAATAATTGCAATTGCTAACTCACTTCTACCAGTTGTAAAAATATCTCTAAATGCAGATGTAAAACAGATTTGTGCTTTTGCAATTATAAGTCCAAAGGCTGCTCCAAAAAGCATAGCCATTCCAAGTTTTGTACTATTTGCGAAAAAGATTAAATATAAAGCCCAAAGCATAATTGCTATAAAAACAAATGTTCCAAAAGTAAAGAACTTTTTAACTTTCTCTTCATTATGCTCAAGTGGTTTTGCACAAGATACTTTTTGCATTTTTATTTTTGATTGAAAAAAAGGGCTAAGAGCAACTTTTACTCCAAAATAAACTCCAACCATCATAAATGCTGTAAATACCCAAGCATGAAAACTAAATTGAGGAATTCCTGTAAAAAAACTAGCTAAGTTACAACCCATTCCAAGTCTTGCTCCAAATCCAGCAATTATACCACCAATTAAAGCTTGCCAAACTCTTATATTATTTAAAGGTAATCTAAATTTTACATTATTTCCCCAAAATGCAGCTGCAATACAACCAGCAAACATACCAATAATCATAACACCATCAACTCTTGTAAAGATATTTCCCTCTATACTCATAAGCTTATAATATCCCCAAGAAGATACATCTACGCCAAATAGTTGTAAAAAGTGTCCTCCCCATCTAGTAAATTCACCCGTAACAGCCCAATAAGTTCCTGTAATTCCAAAATAGTAAGCACTTAAAACTCCAAGAGCAATAACTGCTGGAATTGGTGACCAAAATCTTGAAAGGGTTTTCCTTAAGTTAAGTAAAAACTCCATAAAAGTCCTTTGACAATAAAAAAATATTTTTTTGATGACATTCTTGAGATGAAAAAAAAGAGTTTCAAGTTGTCTGTTTGCACCGCAAACCTATATTTTGCGAATATTAACAAAATAAGATTAATTTAATATAAAAAGGTAAAAAAACTTTTACTCAATATTTACTGTTTGCTTAACCATATTTTAAGCTATTATAAGCTTTTAAGTTTTTTTTAGCTACAATCCGCGAAAATTTTACAAAAAAAGAAGAAGTATGAGAGACATTAGAAATATTGCAGTTATTGCACACGTTGACCACGGTAAAACTACGCTAGTAGATCAACTATTAAAACAAAGTGGTACATTTTCAGCTCACCAAAATGTAGATGAAAGAGTTATGGATAGTAATGCTATCGAGAAAGAAAGAGGAATTACAATTCTTTCAAAAAATACAGCTATTGATTATGAAGGTGTAAGAATTAACATTATTGATACTCCAGGACACGCCGATTTTGGTGGAGAAGTTGAGAGGGTTTTAAAAATGGTTGATTCTGTTTTACTTCTTGTAGATGCACAAGAAGGTGTAATGCCACAAACAAAGTTTGTTGTTAAAAAAGCACTATCTTTAGGGCATAGACCAATAGTTGTAGTAAACAAAATAGATAAACCAGCCGCAGAACCTGAAAGAGTTGTTGATGAAGTTTTTGACCTTTTTGCGCAAATGGATGCAACAGAAGAGCAATTAGATTTCCCAGTTATCTATGCAGCGGCTAGAGATGGACTTGCAAGATATGATGCAACAGATGGAAATATGGATTTTAAACCACTATATGACACTATTTTAAAAGAAGTTCCAAAACCTTTAGGAGCTGATGAAAATGGTTTACAGCTTCAAGTATTTACTCTTGATTATGATAATTTTATTGGAAAAATAGGAATTGCTAGAATTTTCAATGGAACAATAAGCCACGGTGAAACAGTAATGTTATGTAAAGCAGATGGTGAGAAATTAAAAGGAAGAGTATCAAAACTTATTGGGTTTAAGGGAATGGAAAGATTCGATATTAAAACAGCTGGTGCTGGTGATATTGTTGCTGTTGCTGGGTTTGAAACAATTGATGTTGGAGATAGCTTATGTGATCCAAATAACCCAATGCCACTTGATCCTATGCATATTGAAGAACCAACTTTGAGTGTAACTTTTTCTGTAAATGATTCTCCTCTTGCAGGAACAGAAGGTAAATTTGTAACTTCAAATAAAATTGATGAAAGATTAAAAGCTGAGATGAATACTAATATTGCTATGAGTTATGAGCAAATTGGTGAAGGTAAATTTAAAGTAAACGGAAGAGGTGAACTTCAAATTACTATTTTAGCTGAGAATATGAGAAGAGAAGGTTTTGAGTTCTGTATTGGAAGACCTGAAGTTATTATTAAAGAAGAAAATGGTGTTAAAATGGAGCCATTTGAGCATCTTGTAATTGATACTCCTGATGAGCATAGTGGAGCTATTATTGAAAAACTAGGAAAAAGAAAAGCTGTTATGACAAATATGGTTCCAATGGGAGAAGGTTCTACAAGATTAGAGTTTGAAATTCCAGCACGTGGACTTATTGGAATTAGAACAGAGTTTTTAACTGAAACTAGAGGAGAGGGTGTTATGAATCACTCATTCTTAGAGTTTAGACCACATAGTGGAACAGTTGAAAGTAGAAAATATGGAGCTTTAGTATCTATGGAAAATGGAGAAGCATTAGCTTACTCAATTTTTAACTTACAAGATAGAGGTGTTATGTTTATAAAACCTCAAGATAAAGTATATGTTGGTATGGTTGTTGGACAACATGCAAAAGATAATGATTTAGATGTTAATCCTATTAAAGGAAAACAACAATCAAATGTAAGATCTTCAGGAGCTGATGAAGCTATTAAACTTATTCCACCAAGAACTATGTCTTTGGAAAATGCTTTAGAGTGGATTGAAGAAGATGAGTCTGTTGAAGTTACTCCAGTTTCTATTCGTGTAAGAAAAAGAGAGCTTGATCCAACAGTTAGAAAACGAACAGCTAAGAAAGAAAAGAATTCATAAAAAGCTAATATGTTATTTAATTTAAAAAAGGAGAGAAGTATATCTTCTCTCCTTTTTTTATTTCTATCTTGACAGAAAAATTAAAATTAATTATAATTTATCAATTAGGTAGGTGATAAATATGAAAGTATCAAAAAAAACGGATTATGCATTAAGAGCTCTATTTGCAATAGCAGAAGCTGATAGTTTAATCTCTATTAGAGAGTTATCAGAGCAGATTGATGTACCACGAAGATTTTTAGAAAACATTATGCTTGAGATGAACAAAGCTGGATGGGTAAAAAGTATTCCTGGAAGATATGGTGGGTATGTTTTGGCAAAAAAATCAGATGAGATAACTATGGGTGAAGTTATACGATATTTTGAAGGTATGATTGCTATGATCTCTTGTGTTTCAGTTTCTAGCTATGAACCATGTAGTCAAGAAGGAAAATGTTATTTTAGAAGGATTTTTTTAAATATTAGAAATTTAACAGCACAAATTTTAGATAAAACTACTATTGCTTCTTGCTTAGGACAAGCTCCTGTTACAAAAGAAGATGTTTTAAAAGAGGAATTTGTTGGTGGTTTGGGTATTTAAAAAAGTCTAAAAAAGAGTTTTTATAATATTTTTTTGTGTTTGATATATTGAAATCTCTTTAATTTTAATATATCTTTTTTAAACTATACTCTATTAAATAACCATTTTATAGATGTTATGAACAAAATTTTAAAAATATTTTAAAAAACTCTTGACAAATATTTTTTTTATTATTATAATTTCACCAGTTTAGTAGGTGATAGATAAATTTCACCTTTATTGAAAGGATAAAAAATGATGTGCGACATGTGTAAAATATATAAATCAAAAAAAAGAAAATAGGTGAGATTTTTTTTAAAATCTTTAATTATCATACATTTAGTGTATATTAAATATAAAAGAGAGATAAAATGATAAAAAATATAAAAAACATAGCGTTAGCATCATTGCTAATATCAACATTAAGTTTTGCGAAAGATTATGATTATAAAGCAGAGGCAGAAAAAAAATCTATAGAGATTTTAAATGTATCGTATGACCCAACAAGAGAGTTTTATGAAGAGTATAACAAGAATTTTGCAAAATATTGGCAAGAAAAAAGTGGACAAAAAGTAACAATAAAGCAGTCACACGGTGGTTCAGGTAAACAAGCACGAGCAGTAATTGATGGATTAAAAGCAGATGTTGTAACTTTAGCACTAGCTTATGATGTTGATGCAATTAGTCAAAAAGCGAATTTATTTCCAAAAGATTGGCAAAAAAAATTAGAGTATAACTCTTCACCTTATACTTCAACTATAGTATTTTTAGTAAGAAAAGGAAATCCAAAAGGAATTAAAGATTGGAATGATTTAATAAAAGATGGCGTTGAAGTTATTACTCCAAATCCAAAAACTTCTGGAGGAGCTAGATGGAACTATCTTGCTGCTTATGCTTATGGGCTAAAACAAGAGTTAGGAACTTTAAACAAAATTGATTTTAATTCTGAAGCTTATAAAAAAGCCAATGAAAAAGCAAAAGAGTATGTTTCAAAACTCCTAAAACATGTTCCAGTTCTTGATTCAGGTGCTAGAGGAGCTACAAATACATTTGTTCAAAGAAAAATTGGAGATGTTTTACTTGCTTGGGAAAATGAGGCCTTTTTAGCAATAAATGAATTAGGCAAAGATGAGTTTGAAATAGTTGTTCCATCTGTTTCAATATTAGCCGAACCACCTGTAACTGTTGTAAATAAGAATGCTGAGCATAAAGGTACTTTAAATGTTTCAAATGAGTATTTAAATTATTTATATTCAAAAGATGGTCAAGAATTAGCAGCAAAACATTATTATAGACCTAGTATCACAAATTTAGTTAGTAAAGAAAAATTAGAAATATTCCCAAAATTAGAACTATTTAAAATAGATGATGTTTTTGAAAGTTGGGAAAATGCACAAAAAACACATTTTAATGATGGTGGAACATTTGATTTAATCTATAAATAGATTATGTCAGATTTCTTAAAAAGGAGTTATAAAATGGCAAAAGTTTATATAACTAGAGAGTTAAAAACATATACAAATGGTAGATTCGAAATTGCTTTGCAAGGTGAAAGTATCAAAGATATTGTAGGAAATCTACTAAAAGAGCATAAAGATTTAGGAAATCATATTTATACAGATGATGGAAAATTAAAGAATTATGTAAATATATATCTTAATGAAGAGAATATAAATAGTTTAGAGAGTTTTGATACAAAAGTTTATGAAGATGACAAGATAATTTTATTTCAAGCATCATAATTTGTGTAGGAAATAAAAGATAATATAAATATCTCTTGTGTTATCCTTGCAGTTGAATTTTAAAGGATAATTATGTCAGAAACTTCAAAACAAGCTAGACTTTCACAAGAAGAGATAAATAGATATAGCAGGCATTTAATACTTCCAGAAGTTGGATTAAAAGGACAACTAAAATTAAAAAACTCAAAGGTTTTAGTTGTGGGAACAGGAGCTTTAGGTTCTCCTGTTCTTTTGTATCTTAGTGCAGCTGGTATTGGAACTATTGGAATAATTGATTTTGATACTCTTGATGAATCAAATTTACAAAGACAGATTATTCACTCAACAAATGAAATAGGAAATCCAAAAGTAAACTCAGCTAAAACTAGAATAAATGCAATAAATCCAAATATTGAAGTACTAGCTTATAATGATAAATTAACAAGTCAAAATGCTTTAGAAATTATAAAAAACTTCGATATTGTTGTAGATGGAACAGATAATTTTCAAACAAGATATTTGATAAATGATGCTTGTGTTTTTTTAAATAAACCTTTTGTTTATGGAGCAATTTTTAGATTTGAAGGGCAATCAACAGTTTTTAATACAGATAAAAATAGCCCTTGTTATAGATGTATTTTTCCAGAACCACCAAAAGCTGGACTTGTTCCATCTTGCTCAGAAGCTGGAGTTTTAGGAGTTTTACCTGGAATTATTGGAACTATTCAAGCAAGTGAAACTATAAAAACAGTTTTAGAAATAGGGGAAACATTAAAAGGAAGATTACTTACTTTAAATGCTTTAAAAATGGATTTTAAAGAGTATAAAATAAAAAAAGATGAAAATTGTAAAGTTTGTGGAGATAATGCAACTATAAAAGAACTCATTGATTATGAAGAGTTTTGTGGATTAAAAGATATTGGAAAAGAGATTGAATTTAAAGAGTTAAGTGGCGAAAATTTAAAAGAGTTAATTGATAAAAAAGAACAAATTTTGTTAATTGATGTTAGAATTAGTACCGATTTTCAAGCTAAAAATATTTATAATTCAAAAAATATACCATTTGAAGATTTGCTAAACAGAGCATATGAGATAGATGAAACAAAAAAAGTTGTATTGATTTGTACAATAGGACTTAAAAGTAAAGAGGCTATTTCAAAATTAAAAAAAGCTGGTTACAAAGGAGAACTTTATAGTTTAAAAGGTGGGATTACATCTTGGATAAATGATAACCAAGATTAAAAATCTCTTTTCATTTTAAAAGGGGCTAAATGTGGTAAATAAAGAGAGTAAAAATGATGAGATTTTACTACCAAATAGAAAATCTTTTTTAGAAGATGTAGAAAATGGCTTTTTTAATAAACTTGTAATATTTGATATAAGTGGTTTTGGAAATATAAATCACTATTATGGGTATGATTTTGGAGAAAAAATATTAAAAATAATCTCTTTTAGGCTTCAAGAGAGATTTGAAAATAGTCAAATGTACTATTTAGGTGGAGATATTTTTGTTGCAACTGCAAGTGAAGATATTTCAAAAGAGAGATTTATTCAAACTATAAAAGCCACTACTTGGCATTTTGGATACTCACCAATTGAACTTGATGGTCATAAAGTATATATTCCCTTAAGAGCTGGAGTTGCTATAAACTATCCAGAACTTCTATTTTGTGCAGAATTTGCACTAAAACAAACAAGAGTCTTAAAACATAATTTAGTAATTTTTGATAGTGAACAACATCAAGTGTGTCACCCTAACTCTTTGTCAATAGAGCAAGATTTATATTGGGAGGCACAAATTATTCAAGCTATAAAAAAAGATAGATTTGAGATTTTCGCACAATCAATTAGTAATCAAAATGATAAAAAATATGAGGTTTTAGTAAGAATGAAAGATACAAAAGGAGAGATAGTATCTCCTTATTTCTTTATAGATAGAGCAAAAAAGATAAATTTATATGGTGAAATAACAAAAAAGGTAGTTCAAAAATCATTTGAATTCTTTGAAGGTAAAAATATAGAATTTAGTATAAATTTATCGATTAGTGATATTTTAGAAAAAGATATTTGTGATTTTTTGATTCAAAAAATATGTGAACATGATGTCGGTTATTTTTTAACTATAGAAATAACAGAAAGCGAAGGTGTTGAAAATATAGAAGAACTAGTATCTTTTATAAAAATAGTTAAAAATTTAGGTGTAAAAATAGCAATTGATGATTTTGGAACAGGTTACTCAAATTTCTCATATTTAGTTAAATTGCAAGCAGATTTTATAAAATTAGATGGTTCTATTATTCAAGATATAAATAAATCTCTTTCAGCTAAAGCAGTTGTTGAAGCAATAGTATTTTTTGCAAAAAAAGTTGGTATAAAAACAGTTGCTGAGTTTGTATCAACAAAAGAGATTTTTAAAACTTGTAAAGAGCTAGAAATTGACTATTTTCAGGGATATTTATTTGATGAGCCTAAAAATATTAAAGATATAAGATTATATTAAACTTAATAATTTCATTTACATAATTATTTTTATAATTATGTAAAATAGTAACAGATTATAATCTTTATAGATATTTATTATAAATAATATTTATATCCATCTTTCAATTATAAATTTTTGGTTATTATAATCTCTTAAATTATAATTTAGGGGATATTATGAATTCAGTAATAAAGAAAGTCTCTTTATTTCAATCTTTAGCAGTAACAATCATTTTAGTTTTTGCAGTTATTAGTATTAGTGTTGTTGTAAAAAACTTTATAACAACAGATGTTAAAAATACATTTCAAGATAGAGTTTTAGATATAAAAGCTACTTTTGAAGTTTTGAATGAATCAATAAAAGAGTCTGCACTTTCAGTTTCAAATGTTCTTTCTACGCAATTAAACAATCTTGAAATTGACCATTCAAATAAAATAGATATAAATGGTTTTAAGACTTCATCTTTAACTTCAAATGGAGTTGTTCTAAATAATAACAACTCTATTATAGATAATTTTACTCAAACAACAGGAGCTGTTGCTACAATATTTATAAAGCAAGATGATGGATTTTTTAGGATTGCAACATCTTTGTATAAAGAAGATGGTTCAAGAGCAATTGGAACATTTTTAGCAAAAGATAGCCAAGCTTTTTCAAAAATCTTAAATAAAGAGAGATATTTAGGAGTTGCTGAGCTTTTTGGAAAAAAATATATGACAGTTTATGAGCCAGTTATTAAAAATAATGAGGTGATTGGAATTTTATTTGTGGCATATAATTTTGATAAGTTATATACAATTTTAGAAGAAAAACTAAAGAGAATTAAGTTTGGAGATAAAGGGTATTTATATATAATTGATTCTAAAACAGAAACTTTAACAATTCATCCAACTTTAAAAAATAAAAAATTAAGTGAGCTTGATAAAAATGTAGCAGATGCTTTAAAGCAAATGCTAGTTTTAAAAGAAGGTGTAATAGATTATGAATTTAATGATGGTAAAGAAGTAATAGATAAATTATCAGCTTTTACAACTTTTGAAGAGTGGAATATTGTTATTGTAACTAGCTCTGATATTGATGATCTACTTGCATTGAATTACACATTAAGACAATACTCTATATTTGGCGGAATAGCACTATTATTTACTTTACTTGGAATAAGTTATTTTATTATCAAAAAAACAGTAAATGAGCCACTTTTGATAATAAATAAAGATTTAGATGAATTTTTCTCTTACTTAAATAGACAAAAAGATAGTATAGATTTTGTACATGTAAATACAAAAGATGAATTTGGAAGAATGTCAAAAGTTTTAAGTGATAATATTGAAAAAACAAGACAAGGCATAGAAGAGGATAGAAAACTTATAAGTGAAACAATTTCTGTTTTAGGAGAGTTTGAACATGGTGATTTATGTCAAAGAATAAATATAGAAGTATCAAATCCAGCATTGTTGCAACTAAAAAATGTTTTAAACCAAATGGCAAATAATTTAGAAAATAATATTGAAAATGTACTTGATATTTTGGAACAATATTCAAAATATAACTATTTGAGCAAAATTCCAACAAAAGATTTAAAAGAACATCTATTAAAACTTGCAAATGGTGTTAATACTTTGGGTGAGTCTATTACAACTATGTTAATAGAGAATAAAAAAAATGGATTAACTCTTGGTGATAGTTCAAATGTTTTACTTGAAAATGTAAATAAATTGAATAGTTCTTCAAATAGTGCAGCAGCAAGTCTTGAAGAGACAGCAGCTGCTATTGAAGAGATTACATCAACTGTTAGAAGTAATAGTGAAAATATTACAAAAATGTCACTATTATCAAATGATGTTACAAAATCTGTAGTTGTTGGTGAGAAATATGCAAATCAAACAACTATTGCTATGGATGAGATAAATACTCAAGTAAATTTAGTAAATGAAGCTATAAGCGTAATTGATAATATTGCATTTCAAACAAATATTTTAAGTCTAAATGCAGCTGTTGAAGCAGCAACTGCTGGAGAAGCTGGAAAAGGGTTTGCAGTTGTTGCTCAAGAGGTGCGAAATCTAGCAAGTAGAAGTTCAGAAGCTGCAAAAGAGATTAAAGATATAGTTGAAAATGCTACAAAAAAAGCAAATGAAGGGAAAGAGATTGCAAATAGTATGATTGAAGGGTATAAAGAGTTAAATTCAAATATTTCTCAAACTATGAGTTTAATTAAAGATATTCAAAACTCTTCAAAAGAACAACTATTGGGAATTGAACAAATTAATGATGTTGTTAATAATCTTGATAGACAAACTCAACAAAATGCACAAATTGCATCACAAACAAACGAAATTGCAAAACTAACAGATAGTATCGCAAAAGTAATTGTAGATGATACAAATAGTAAAGAGTTTTATGGAAAAGATAGTGTAAAAAGTAGAGATATAGGGATTTAATTAAAAAAAAAGTAAAAAGGATAAACAAGCTTTTTCCTTTTTCTTGACAAATAAAAAAGAAATAGTTATAATTCACCAATTTTATAGATGATTAATTTAATCATCTATTTTTTTGTCTAATTTTAACATTCACTAATCTAGTGTATGTTATATAAAAAGGGTTTAAATGAGATTAAATTTTGGAATATTAAAAAGACCAAATTCAACAATTCCTGGTTTTGGTTTGACTATGGGTTATACGGTATTTTATTTAAGTATTATTGTAATCATTCCACTAATTGCACTTTTTACTGAAGCTTTTAGTATGGGATTTGATGCTTTTATAAGTGCTACAACAGATGCAAGAGTAGTTGCTAGTTATAAATTGACTTTTGTTACTTCACTAATAGCAGCAGTTGTAAATACAATTTTTGGAGTAATTGTTGCTTGGTGTTTGGTGCGATATACATTTTTTGGTAAAAGAGTCTTTGATGCAATTGTTGATTTACCTTTTGCACTTCCAACAGCTGTTTCAGGTATTGCACTTACAACACTATATTCAAGTTCTGGTTGGTTTGGGCAAATTTTAGAGCCACTTGGAATTAAAATAGTATTTACACCAATTGGGATTACAATTGCTTTAATATTTATTGGACTTCCTTTTGTTGTAAGAACAGTTCAACCTGCACTTGAAGAGATTCAAATTGAGCAAGAAGAAGCAAGTGCTAGTTTGGGAGCTAGTAGATGGCAAACTTTTTATAAAGTGATACTTCCTACAATTTTTCCAGCAGTTTTAACAGGATTTGCACTATCTTTTGCAAGAGCTTTGGGTGAGTATGGTTCTGTTGTTTTTATAGCTGGAAATATGCCATTTAAAACAGAGATTAGCACACTTTTGATTATTACAAAGCTTGAACAGTATGATTTTGCAGGTGCTACTGCAATTGCAGTTGTGATGCTTTTAATCTCTTTTGTAATGTTACTTTTAATTAATATTTTACAAAGATGGAGTTCAAGAAGAAAAGGAATGGAGGCAATATGAAAACTATAAGTAATTCACAAAGTTCACAAACAGAATCAAGATTTGTAAAGTACTCTTTGATTTTTGTAGCAGTAGCATTTTTATTTTTAATGCTTGTAGTTCCTTTAATTACAATTTTTGCAGAAGCATTTAGAAAAGGTTATGAAGCATATTTTTTAAGTTTTAATGATGAGTATGTATTAAGTGCAATAAAACTTACATTTATAACAGCAGCTATTGCAGTTCCTTTAAATGTTATTTTTGGAATATGTGCATCTTGGGCAATAGCCAAATACTCATTTTTTGGTAAAAGTTTTTTAATTACTTTGATTGATTTACCTTTTGCTGTAAGTCCTGTTATTTCAGGTTTTGTATATATTTTGCTTTTTGGTGCGCAAGGATGGTTTGGGCACTATTTAATAGAAAATGATATTCAAATAATTTTTGCAGTTCCTGGAATTGTACTTGCAACTATATTTGTAACTTTTCCATTTGTGGCACGTGAGCTAATACCTTTAATGCAAGAGATGGGAAATGATGAAGAACAAGCTGCACTTCTATTGGGAGCTAGTGGTTTTCAAACATTTTGGAAAGTTACTTTGCCAAATATAAAGTGGGGCTTACTTTATGGAGTAATTTTATGTAATGCAAGAGCAATGGGAGAGTTTGGGGCTGTTTCTGTAGTTTCAGGTCACATTCAAGGTATTACAAACACAATGCCTCTTCAAGTTGAGATTTTATACAACGAATACAACTTTGTAGCAGCTTTTGCTGTTTCGACACTTTTGGCAATATTGGCACTTTTAACTCTTGTTTTAAAATATATTTTAGAGTGGAAAGTGCAGAGAAAAATTAAAAAACTAGATAATGAAGAATAAAGCAGGAAAAAATAATGAAAATAGAAGTAAAAAATTTAACAAAATATTTTGGAAATTTCACAGCATTGGAAAATATTAATTTAGATATTGTTGAAGGTGAGTTATTAGCACTTTTAGGACCATCAGGAAGTGGGAAAACTACACTTTTAAGAATGATTGCAGGACTAGAAACTGTAGATAGCATAGATAAAGGTGAGATTTTATTTAACAATATTGATGTAGCAAAAAAAGATATTAAAGATAGAGATATTGGATTTGTATTTCAACACTATGCACTGTTTCGTCATATGACTGTATTTGAAAATATTGCTTTTGGACTTAGAGTAAAACCTAAAAAACAAAGACTTAGCAACAAAGAGATTGAAGAGAAAGTTACAAAGCTTTTAAAACTAATCCAACTTGATGGCTTTGCTTCAAGATTTCCTTGGCAGCTTTCTGGTGGTCAGCGTCAAAGAGTTGCCCTTGCAAGAGCATTAGCAGTTGAACCAAAAGTATTATTACTTGATGAACCTTTTGGTGCACTTGATGCAAAGGTGCGAACAGATTTAAGAAGATGGTTAAAAGAGCTTCAAGAGGAGCTTGGAATTACAACAATTTTAGTAACACATGACCAAGAAGAAGCACTTGAAGTTGCAAATAGAATTGTTGTAATAAACAAAGGGAAAATTGAGCAAATTGGATCTCCAGAAGAGGTATTTCATAATCCTAAAAATGAGTTTGTAATAAACTTTTTAGGAAATGTAAATCTATTTCATGCAAGAGAGATAGAAGATGGTGCTAATTCAGAAGATATAACAGATAATAAGTATCTTATTCGTCCTCATGAATTAGAAATTGTTGATATAAATGATAGTGAAGCAATAATTCATGCAAAAGTAAAATACATACAGCTTGCTGGTTCTTTTGTAAAAGTTGAATTAGCATATTTAAATGATGAAAAAAGAGTTGTTTTAGTTGAGATGCCACACTATGAATTTAGTGATAAAAATATAAAAAAAGGTGATATTTTAGGAATTAGAACAAGAAAGCTAAGAACTTTTGAAAATGGAGCGGGGATATAATTGACTATAATCAACATATAATAATTTAAAAATAGATAATATCACAAAAATTTTTTAGGATTTAAAATGTTAATAGATAAAAATAGATTACCTATAGTTGATATGGATTTTATGAATGATACACACTATGAAGATGTTGATCTAATAAATGATCTTTATAAAAATATAGAACTTTATAATCAAGATCGTTCTTTACAAAATTTTGAGAATTTAAAATTAAAATATAAAGAGTGGATTGAACATACAGTAAGCCATTTTGCAACAGAAGAAGAGGAGATGGTAAAAAGAGGTTTTTTTGCTTATCCGTTTCACAAAGGTGAGCATGATGCAAATATTCAAGATATAAGAGCTGTTTGGGATAATTTTGAGAAAAATAGAGATGTATTGGGACTTAAAAATTATATTGAATATGATGTAATAAATTGGCTAATAAATCATATAAAAAGTATGGATACAGTAACTGCAAGATTTTTCAAAACTGGAATGATGGGTGGTTGCGGAATGATGTAAAATAAATTAGCACTCTATCTTGACAAGTGCTAGAAAATTTGATAAAATTTCAGCAGTTTGATAGAACTACTATCAAGCTTAATATTTTAATAGGAGTTCACAATGTTATTAACAAAATTTGACCCATTTAAACAGTTAAAAGAGATAGAAAAAAGTTTATATACACAAGTTGGAAATAGTGAAGGTGTTACAGCTTTTGTACCAACTGTAAATACAAGAGAAGGTGAGTTTGCATATCATGTTGATGTTGATTTGCCAGGTGTAAAAAAAGAAGATATAAAAGTTGATTTAAACAAAGGTATTTTAACTATAAGTGGTGAAAGAAAAACAAAAGAAGAGATAAAACAAGAAGATTACTACAAAATAGAGACATATTTTGGGAAGTTTTCAAGAAGTTTCACTCTTCCAGATAATGTAGATATTGAAAATATAGAAGCAAAAAGTGATAACGGAGTTTTAGAAATAGTTATTCCTAAACTTAAAGATGATGTATCTAAAAAATCAATAGAGATTAAATAAGAGGTAAAAGCTTAGGCTTTTGCCTCTTTTAGATTTAAAATAGTTATCTCACTACTAGCACCAAGTCTCATTGGTGGTCCCCAAAATCCTGTTCCTTTATTTACATATACTTGAGTTGTTTCATTGTGTACATTTAAACCTTTTACATAAGGTTGATCAAGTTTTACTAAGAAATTAAATGGAAAAATCTGACCTCCATGAGTATGCCCACATAAAATTAAATTAATATTCGATGTGCTTGAAAGAGTTTTAATAAATTTTGGTTGATGAGCCAAAAGAACGGTTGGAGAGTTTTTACAATTTTCTAAAGCTTTATTAATATCTGGTTTAAAAAAATCAATTTTATTTCCAAATATATCATAAACTCCAGCTAAATTAAATCCAAGATTTTCATCACCAATATATACAGATTCATTTTCTAAAACTTTAATTCCAAGATTATTTACATAATCAATAATAGGAGTAACTCCGTGAAAATACTCATGATTTCCAACTATAAAAAATGTTCCATATTTTGATTTTATATTTTTTAGTTCATCTAAAGCAGGTTTTGCAAATTCTAATTTAGTATCAACAAGGTCACCAGTTATTACAACAAGGTCACCATCTAAAATATTTACTTTTTTTACTAAATCTTCTATAAATTTTTTATCTATTAATCCACCAATATGAATATCACTTAGTTGTATTATTTTATATTGTTTTTTTAAATTTTTAATTTCTACATCTACAACTTCAAGCTCAATATGTCTTGCATTGTCAACTGCTTTTATATTTGTTGCAAGAATCAGAGAAGTTGCACCAATATCAAAAGTCTTTTTGAAAAAATTTCTTCTTTGTGTTGATATTTTTGATTTTTTGAAAGCTTTTTTAAATCCAATTGAAATGATATCGTGAAAAATAGTGATAATAAATGTTAAAAAAATCACTCCAATTGGTAGGGAAAGGAGAAAATAGAGCCAGTTAGGCACTAGTGGAAAGTATCTAGCCATTGGGTACAATAAAGCACCAAAAAATGTTAAATATAATGCAAAGCCAAAATACTTCCTAGTTTTAAGACTAAAATTTAGTTTATTTATAAATCTTTTTTTTATAGTATAGGTCTGAAGAAAAAATGCTACAAAATAAACTAAAAAGAAAATCATAAAACTCATAAAGGAATTATAGATATTTAGAGTTAATAGTTTTTAAATAGATAATTAATAGTTTGTATCTTTTGATGAATTATCTAAGTATTCATTCAATTTTAACTTTTACTTTAAACATTTATTTTAATTCAAGTTGTTTTACAACATCTTAAAGACTTAATATTTAAGATTTTCCAGCTTTTATCTCATAAATTATTTTATCACTTATCATTGTCATCTAATGTAACAAAATAAATTGCCTACGGCTTTTTGTATAAGATATGTTCTTGTTTTATCTAACTCTAATAATAATAACTCTTCAATTTTAAGATTAAACCAAACTCTTTTTAATCTCATCAACCAAAGCTTTTATCTCCTCTTTTGTTTGCATATAGTGAACGCCAACTCTAAGCCAACCTGGTCGATTTTTCATAGATACTTTTTTAAGTCCTAATAAATCATGTCCGTAAGGTCCAGCACAAGAACATCCAGCTCTAGTTTGAAAACCACTATTTGAAAGATTTTCACATAATGTGTAAGGATTAAAACCTTTTATATTAAAAGATACAATACCAATATTATGACTCTTTTTATTTCCATAAATAAGTAGATTTTGGATACTTTTTAACTCTTCTAATAGATATAAATATAACTCTTTCTTTCTACTTTCTATAAATTCAAAGCCTATTTCATTTCTTAACTTATATGCTAAAGAAGCTCTGATGAACTGAATAATTGCAGGAGTTCCAGCATCTTCTCTTATTTCTATTTGTTCTTCATATATTTGGTTATTTTTATTTACATATTTTACTGTTCCTCCACCTGCAAAACTTGGTGGTAAAGATGTATCTACTAAATATTTTTTAACTACTAAAACTCCGCAAGAGCCAACTCCTCCTAAGAGTTTATGAGGAGATAAAAATAGTGCATCATAATATGATGATGAGATATTCATGTATGAACTACTTGCAGCTGCATCAAAACATACAGTTGCTTTATATTTTCTCAAAAGATTTGATATTTTTTTGTAGCAAGTGATTATTCCACTTACATTTGAAGCTATTGTAAAAGAGCCTATAATCTCACGATTTTTGTTTTTTTCTAATATATTTTCTAGGTGCTCGAGATCTATTAGACCATCTTTTCTAAGTTTCACTCTTTTAACTTGTGCCAAACTCTCTCTAAAACTAACCTCATTTGAGTGGTGTTCATAAGGTCCAACAATTACCAAAGGCATAGATTTTTTATCTATTTTTAGCCCTTTTTCTTTTAGTCTCTCTTTGGTTTTTGGTGGAATATAAAGTCCTAAAATCTCTTGTAGCTTTTTTATAGCACCTGTTGCACCTGAACCACAAGGTAAAATAGTAAAACTATCATCAAGTTCTAAACTTTTTTGTAAACTTTCTCTGGCTTCTTCATAATATTTAGTAGTAATTTTTGCATTACTACTCTCTTTTGAGTGTGTATTTGCATAAGTTTCTAAAACTTCATGTATTCTATTTTCAATTTGTCTAAAAGCAAGACCTGAAGCTGTGAAATCAAAATATCTCTCTTTATTTTTACCTATTGTGTTATATCTAAGGAAATTTAATTTATCAATATTTTCATTTAAAAATGGTCTAAAAATATCTTTTTGCATAAAACTCTTCTTTTTAAAATTATTTATAAAATTTATATAATCTATAATTTTATCTTATTTATATTTTAGAACTATTTAATCTGGTTTATTAGATTTATTTTATAGTTTCCTAGCTCTCTTTTTATAATATCATTTGTAGTATGTTCAAAAAGTTCTGGAAGATTTTCACTTAAAATTACCCCACCTAAACTCTTTTTATTTAATAATGAATAGTAAATTAAAATTCCAGCTGCAACTCCTGTTGGATAAGATACATAAGTAGAACCTGAGTAAGGTGTTTTTAAAAGTTCTCTATACTTGTTAAAAGATAGACCAACTGATTCTATAGTTCTTATTTTTTCATCATTTTGAGGATATAAAATTTCTAAATATATATCAGCAACTGCTGAAAATTCAGCATATTTAATTGTTTTTTTCTTTATATAATCTTCAACAATTTCAGGACTTTTCATTTTTGGAACTATATTTTTGATAATTGTATTAATAGATATTTTAGAATCACTGTTTTCATAGCAATATTTATTTGAGAATAAGTTTAGTTGGTATAAATTTTTCATAAGTTCAATTTCACTTCCACCAACAAATAATTTAAGATTTTCAATTTGATGAAAACTTTGTTTTAGAGATATTAATTCCTCTTGAAAAACTGGATAAATATCTACAAAATTCCTAAAATATGGAAATTTATATACTTTTGATTTTGAAAATGGTTCAATAGTTTTTGGTCTATTTTTTTTAAAAAAAACTGGAGGAAATGCAAGCTCATCAATAGCTACTTTTGGTGACCACGAAAAGATTAGTTTTTTTGATTGAATCTCTTCTAAAAGATTAATCTCTAATTTTTTAATTTTAACTTCATAAGGAAGATTTTTTAAAGAGTGTATTTTTTCACCAATTAAAAAATTTGTAATTCCAGGAGAAATTCCAAGATTTATTAAAGCAAATAAATTCTTATATTTAAACTCATTTTCTAAATTTTGTTGATCAAATTTAAGTGTTGATATTATCTCATCTTTATAAATATCACTTGCTAAATCAGCATAATTTGTATTGTATTTCAAAGCTAAATTCATAATAGGTAGATTAAAAGATGGAGTAGAACTATTTATAAAAATATCACTATTTTTTAGATAATTTTCATATTTTTTACTATCTTCAAAAATCTCTTCAAAATGCTTTATTTCTAAAAAATCCGATTTATTCAAAACATTACTATTTTTGAAAAAATGAGCTTGAGCTTTTTTTATATTTCTTACCACAAATATAAAATTTATATCTTTTTGTTTACTTTTGTTAGAAAGTTCATCTAACAAAGTTGCCATAACACTACAAACAGCGCCAACACCAAAAAAAACTATCTTCATATCTACCCCTAAAATTATTTAAAATATGATAATATTTTTGTATTTTATTTGAAAGGTACTTAAATGCAGAAACAAAAGCCATATTTGCAAAGTTTTCCAGATGAAAATGGATATTTTGGTAAATTTGGAGGATCTTTTATTCCACCACAACTTGAACTTCCATTTAATGAGATAAATGAAGCTTATAATAAATTATCAAACTCTTTTGAATTTATAAATGAGCTAAAAAAAATTAGAAAATATTATCAAGGAAGACCAACTCCAATTACATATTGCAATAATTTATCAAATTTGATGGCAGGTGCTAGAATATATCTAAAAAGAGAAGATTTAAATCATACAGGAGCTCATAAATTAAATCACTGTATGGCAGAAGTTTTACTTGCTAAATATTTGGGTAAAAAAAGAGTTATAGCTGAAACAGGAGCTGGGCAACACGGCGTTGCATTAGCAACGGCAGCGGCATATTTTGGATTAGAGTGTGAAATACATATGGGTGAAGTTGATATTAAAAAAGAGCATCCAAATGTTGTAAAAATGAAAATATTAGGTGCCAAAATAGTACCTGTTACAAAAGGTTTAAAAACTTTAAAAGAGGCTGTAGATAGTGCTTTTGAGAGTTATTTAAAAGATACAAAAACTCAAATGTTTGCAATAGGAAGTGTGGTTGGTCCTCATCCATTTCCTAAAATGATTAGAGATTTTCAAAGTATTATTGGGATTGAATCAAAAGAGCAATTTTTTGAGATGACTGGAAAACTTCCAGATGTTGTAACTGCTTGTGTTGGTGGTGGAAGTAATGCTATGGGAATATTTAGTGCTTTTATTGAAGATAGTGTAGATTTATATGCAATAGAACCAGCTGGAAAAGGTTCTAATTTGGGAGAACATAGTGCAAGTATTACTTATGGAAAAGAGGGAGTAATGCATGGATTTAACTCTATTATGCTAATTGATGAAAATGGAGAACCAGCCCCTGTTCACTCAATAGCAAGTGGGATAGATTATCCATCTGTTGGTCCTGAACATGCATATTTAAATAGTATTGGAAGAACTAAAGTAGGGCTTTGTAGTGATGAAGAGGCTGTTGAAGCATTTTATACACTTTCAAGATGTGAAGGAATTATTCCAGCACTTGAATCTGCACATGCTGTTGCTTTTGCTATGAAATGGGCAAAAGAGAATAGTGGAAAATCAATTTTAGTAAACCTTAGTGGAAGAGGTGATAAAGATATAGATTTTATAATTGAGAATTATCCCAAAGATTAGATTACAAAGTAGGAGTTACTAATCCTACTTTGTATCTCATTTATTGTTTTTTAGCTTCAATATCAACTTTTATTTTTACTTCGTCTGAAACTGCTACACCACCTAGTTCTATTGCCTTATTCCATTTTAGATCGAAATCTTGACGATTAATTTTTCCTTCAATAGAAAAACCAACTTTATCCCCTAAGATAGATATATCTTCAACTTCTAAAACTACTGATTTTGTAATTCCTCTAATAGTTAAATTTCCTGTCATTTTTCCATTGTCACCATCTGCTTTATAAGATGTCATTTCAAATGTCATTTTAGGAAACTTTTCAACAGCAAAAAAATCATCACTTCTTAAGTGAGTATCTCTTTTTTCAATTCCTGTATCAATTGATTTTGTATCAACATTTGCAACTAATTTTTTAAATGTTTTAGTAGCATCATCAAATTCAACTTTTGCATCATAAGATGTAAATTTTCCATGAACATTTGTAACCATCATATGTTTTACAGTAAACCCTACATTTGAGTGCGGATTATCCACGCTATATGAAGCAGCCATTAGCAAACCTGTCGATAATATCATCCCACTAGCAATCTTTGATAACATTTTCATTCTATCTCCTTTATTTTTTATTAACAATTTAATTCTATATTTTTATAATTAATCAATTATTAATCAATTATTTTATCTTTTTTTAATATTACTAGATAAAAAATAGCAGGGATTATAATTAAAGTTAAAATAGTTGAACTTAACATTCCACCAATCATAGGAGCAGCAACTCTTTGCATCACTTCACTTCCCACTGAATCAATATACATAATAGGGATAAGTCCTCCAAGTATTGCAAAAAGAGTCATTAACTTTGGTCGAAGTCTTAAAACAGCTCCATGATATATTGCATCTTTTAGTGCAATATTTGTTTTTTCTTTAATATTTTTATATGCAACATCTAAATATAGCATCATAACAATAGAAGTTTCAGCAGCTACTCCTAAAAGAGCCATAAAGCCAACAATAACAGCAATAGAGATATTAAATCCTAAATATTCTATATAAAATACTCCACCACTTAAAGCAAAAGGAAGTGTACAAAATATTATTAATGTATATTTCAAATTCTTTAGTGCCATATAAATTAAAATGAATATAAACATTAAAACTATTGGTATAATAAAGCTTAATTTAGTCATTGCTTGTTGTAAAAACTCACTTTGTCCTGACCATTCAAAATAGTAACCATCTGGTAGTTTTAAATCTTTTAAAAGCTTATTTGCATCATCTTTATATTGTTGTATAGAGAAATCACTTTTTGGACTAATATAAACATAAGCAACTTTAAGTGCTTTTTCTGATTGTATTATTGAAGGACTCTCTTCATACGATAAAGAGGCAAATGTTTTAAGTGGTTTAAATCCTAAATTAGTTTTTATTTGAAGATTTTCTAATGCTTTTATATCTTCTCTATATTGTGATTCATATCTTAAGCTTATTGGATATCTCTCTAAATTATCTAAAAATAGAGTTAATTGTTCAGCTCCAACTCCAATGCTTAAAGTTTCTAAAATAGTGTTTTTATTTATGTTGTATCTACTTATTTCTTCATCATCTATTTTTATATTTAAATAATATCCTTGATTTATTTTATCTGCACTAACACTCATAGAGCCTTCATATTTTTTCAAAATATTCTCTATTTTTGAGCTCTCTTCTTGTAAAACTTCTAAATCTTTACCATAAAGCTTTATTCCCAAAGGTGTTCTAATTCCTGTAAGTAACATATCAATTCTACCTTTTATTGGATATGTCCATGTATTTATAAGACCTGGAATTTGAAGTTTTTTATCCATCTCATCAATTAATTTTTTATAAGTCATCCCTTCTCTCCACTGTGATTGTGGTTTAAAAGTAATAATTGTTTCAATCATAGCAAGTGGTGCTGGATCAGTTGCAGTTGCTGCTCGTCCAGCTTTTGCAAAAGCATTTTGTACTTCTGGAAAAGATTTTATAACCATATTTGTTTTTTGTGCCAACTCTTTTGCCAAATCAGCTCCAATTCCATAAGGAGTTACAGGCATATACATAAATGTTGCCTCATTTAGTGTGGGCATAAACTCCCATTTTTGTTTTGAATATGTATATAATGCAAAAATTATAATTATAAAAAATATAGTAACCACGAAGTATTTTAATTTTAAACTCAATCTTAATATTGGTGAATAAATTTTTATAAAAAAACTATTTAAGATATTTTTATCTTCTTTGATAATTTTACCTTTTATAAAATATATCATCAAAATTGGAACTAGGGTAATTGAAAGTATTGCACCACTTAACATGGCAAATGTTTTTGTAAAAGCAAGTGGTGAAAATAGTTTTCCTTCTTGTCCACTTAGTGCAAAAATTGGTAAAAAAGAGACAACAACTAAAAGTAGGGCGAAGAAAATAGGTCGTCCAACTTGTTTTGCGGAAGATAATATTATCTCTATTCTCTCATCTTTTGTTATATTTTCTTTTCCTTGAAGATGTTTATGAGCGTTTTCAACCATTACTATTGTTGCATCAACCATTGCTCCAATTGCAATTGCAATTCCACCTAAACTCATAATATTTGAGCCAATATTAAATAACTTCATAAGCAAAAAACTAATCATTACAGTTAAAGGAAGTGTAATGATTATAATTAAAGCACTTCTAAAATGGAATAAAAATATTGCAACTATTAACATAACAATAATTGACTCTTCAATCAAAGTTCTTTTTAAAGTATCAATTGCTGCATCTATTAAAGATGTTCTATCATAAACCTCAACTATTTCAACATCATCAATATTTAAAGAATGTAATTTCGCTTTTACATTTTTAATTACACTATGAACATCAACACCATATCTAGTTACTACAATTCCTCCAACAACCTCACCTTCACCATTTAGTTCAGCAACTCCTCTTCTATCATTTGAAGTAAGATTAACTTCTGCTATATCTTTTATTTTTAAAGGTGTATTATTTTGAGTCTTTATAGTTATATTTTCAATATCTTTTTTAGATTTTAAATATGCTCTTGCACTAATAATTTGTTCATAACCATTTTCAAGTATTACTCTAGCTCCACTATCATTGTTATTTTTAACAATTGCCTCTTTAATCTCTTCTATACCTAAATCATATTGCACTAATCTATCTTGATTTAGTGTAATTTCATAGTTTCGTACAAATCCACCAACTGATGCTACTTCACTAACACCATCAACTCCTAAAAGTGCAAATTTATAAAAATAGTCTTGCAAAGTTCTAAGCTCATCAAGACTTCTATTTTTTGATTTTAGTGCATACTCATAAGCCCAACCAACACCTGAAGCATCAGGTCCTAGTTTTACTTTTGCAAGAGAGGGAAATGTTCCTTGTAAAGTTGATAGTTGTTCTAATATTCTGCTTCGTGCATCATATAAATCAACTCCATCTTTGAAAATTACATATATCATAGAAGTTGAAAAACTGCTCATAGCTCTTATTGTTTCAATTTTTGGAAGACTCATAAGATTTGAAATTAGTGGATATGATATTTGTTCTTCTATTGTCTTTGCACTTTGATTACTCCATTCAACTTCAATTATTACTTGATTTGCTGATAAATCAGGAATTGCATCAAGACTTGTATTTTTTATAGCATATATTGAGCCAAAAGCTAATACTAGAGTAATAAAAATTATAATAAAACGGTTTTTTACACTTAAATCAATTATTCTTTCAACCATTTTTACCACTCCTCATCGGAAGTTTCATCATAAAGTCTATTTGTCATAGCATCAGCATCGTATAAAAATAAAGAGTTATTTATAACTTCCTCATCAAGAGTTAAACCACTTAAAATTTGATATTTATCACCACTTACTCTTTTTGCCTCTATTTTTTTAGGAGTAAACTCTCCATTTTCTTTTGGAATAAAAACATAATAAGAGTTTGATTTTTTAATAACTGCACTTTTTGGTAAAACCAAAATATCGTTACTTTTATCTTCAATTTTTACTTTTCCAAACATTGAAGGCAGAATCTTATTTTGTGAATTTTCTATAACAAATCTTATATCAACTGTTTTTTTCTCTTCATTAAAAACTGGATATATAAAATCTATTTTTGCTATTATTGGTTCTTCTACTCCATCAAGTTTTATTATTGCATTCATATTTGGCTTTAAAAAACTCAAATCTTCTTGATATATAGAAGCTACAAACCAAATATCTTCAAGTGATGAAATTTGAAAAAGAGTTTTTCCTTTTTCTACATAAGATTTATTATTTATATTCTTTTGTGTGATTATTCCTGAAATTGGTGAACTTATAACTACTTCATTGTTTACAAACTTGGCATTTTTTATATCAAAATTTTCTAATTTACTATTTGCTTTATCGTATAAATTTTTATTTAAATCTTTTGCTATTTCAATCTCAGCTTTTATTGATGCAATATCGCTTGAATAAATAGAATATAAATTTTCACCTTTTTTTATGGTCATATAATTTGTATTTGCATTTAAATGTGTAATATATCCATCAAATCTACTTACAATATCTATTGTTTTACTCTCATTTAATTTTGTAATTCCATAAAACTCTTTTGATTTTTTAAAACTCTCTTTTTTCACTTTTATTTTTTCAATATTGAATAGTTGTTTAGCATCAATTGGATTTGAACTAAGATTTAAAGTTATAAGTAATAGAGTTAAGAATATTTTTTTCATTTCACACCTTTGTTTGAGTAATACATAAGTTCACTGTAGTTTTCGAAATATTTTTCAAGCTGTTCACTTGCTTTCATCTCATAATCAATCAATTCATTTAAACTATTTAGATTCTCTTTTAAACTCTCTTTATCAAAGCCTATAAACTCTTCTAAAACTTTTTGGATTTTTTGTTTTATTGGTACAATTTTTTCTTGAAGGATTTTATAATTAGTTTTATATTGCTCTAAATTATTTAAATATATTTTTGTCTGTAATCTTAGATTATGAATTTGACTATCTAGTTTATTATTAGTTTCATTTGTATTTAAATTCGCTTTTAATTTATTGATATTTTCTGTATTATAAATTGGTAGAGGAATTGACATTGTGATATTTGCATAATCTTGCTCTTTATTTTGCATATATTCTAAAGCTAAAGTTATACTTGAAAACTTTTTTGCATCTTCAAGTTGTGCACTGTCTTTATACTTTTGGCTTGTTGTTTGTAGAGTTTGTATCTTTGGATGAAATATTAATAGTTCTTCAATTTGTTGTTTATTTATATCTTTTAATACTAAGCTGTCATCAATTTTATCAATCTTTTCATAACTTATTTGCTCTAGGTTTAGGTATAAATTATCTTTTGTTGTTTGAAGCTCATTTATTTTTATTTGTAAATCATATTTTGAAATTTGTGTATTTAATATCTCATTTAAAGATACTTTATCATAAGAGTATAGTTTTGTGTAAAGCTCTTCTAGGCGATTTAAATTTTTTTGATATTCATTTAGTAGTTTTAATCTATTTTCTAAAATTAGAATAGTGTATGAATATAAATAAATTTTTGATTCAAATTCTAGCTTTATATCCTGTAGAGTTTGCTCTTTCAATAATTTATCTTTTTTTGCAATGCTCTCTTCAAGTTCGAGTTTCTTACCAATAGGTATGGCTTGAGATAACTCAATTCCATACTCTTTTTGATTATTTACATAGTTTTTATTCAGCATAATATCATTTGCTTTAAAGCTTATCATTGGATTTTCCCAATTCTTTGCTTGCTTTATTTGGAAATTAGCAATTTCAATAGAGTTTTCAAGACTTTTAATATCAAAATTATTTTGTAAACTCTTTTCAACTATATTTTCAATAGAAGTTCCAAATAAAGAACTAGCAAAAATTAGCGAAGTAAAAACTACTTTTTTCATTTTAGAAGCTCACACTACTTTTTATAGAGTGAACTTTATCATCAGCTGTTTTGAATCTGATATTATATTGCCAAGTTCCATCCATACAGAAATTTATTATAAAACTATAAACACCATTTTCAAATTTTCCTTCGCCTTCATGCTCCATATATGGCATTCCTGGCATCTCTGGCATAAAAAATTTAGCTTTTAATTTTGCATCATTTATCTCTTTCCCATCTTTTGTAATTTTTACAAAAAACTCATTACTTCCTGCACTTAAATCTCTTTTGCTTGTAACTTCAAGATTGTATCCATCAACATTTAAACTCTCTTTTAATGAGCTCGCATTTAAAATAGTAGCTGTTAGAAACATAACTACAAAAGCTTTTAATACTCTTTTCATTTTCATTAATCCTTTATATTATGATTTATGAAAATTTACCAAAAGCTTTGTGTAGTTTGTGTGTAGATTGATATTTTAGAATTTTAAAGTAAAAGTTGTCTCTATATTTTCCAAAGATTGAACATCTATTTTGATATTGTAAGTTTTACAAATCATATTTACAATATTAAGTCCTAAACCAAAGCCACCACTTTGATTTGTAGCTCTATAATATCTATTGAAAATATCTTTTATTTTATCTTTTGATATTCCAATTCCACTATCTTTTATTATTAATTCTCTATTTTGCAAGATAATATCTATATTTCCGTCAGTTTTATTATATTTTATAGCATTTGAGAATAGATTATTAAAAAGTCTTATAAAATCATCTTTATCAATCTCATAAAATAACTCTTCTATATTAAGATTTATTTTTAATCTTTTTCTAGCAATCATTGGCTCAAAACTTATTATCTCTTCTTTAATAACTTTTGATAAATCTAATTTATGTGAGCTCTTTTTTTCAATATTTCCTAAAAATACATATGTCAAATCTTTATAAATTTCACTAACTCTTTTTGCACTAAATTTTATTCTATCTATTTGCTTTTTAGTCAAATTATCATCTTCACAAGACATAATTATTGCACTTATTGGAGTATTTAATTCATGAGTAGTATCTTTTATAAAGTTATTTAATCTTTCTCTCTCGTCTTTTATTGGTTTTAAAAATAGTTTTGCTAAAGACCAGCTAAGAATAGCAATTATTGTATAAAATATTAAAAAAATAATAAAAATATTTAATTTTAATTTTGATATTTTTTCTTTCAAGCTATTATCTTTTAAAGCTATATACCAAATTCCTAAGTGACCAACAGTTGAACTATCAACAATAATTAATTTCTCTTCATCATTATAAAAATTTTGTTCAAAATTTAACTTTTCATTTAAATTCCCAAATAATAAATTTTTATCTTTATCATAAAAAGAGATTTTATAGTTTTGATTATTCAAATATATATCTTTATTAAATTCACTATCTAACATATGTGATATTATTATCTCATTTGAAACTTTAGATACTATATTTTGCATATTTGATTTTACTAAATCCAAATAAAGTGTTTTCTCATTTTGATAATAGAAAAATAGGGCAATTAACATTAATATAAAAGAAGATCCTAAATAAAGACCTAAAAAGCTAAAAAAGCTTTTCTTTTCACTAGAAGTTAAATCTATATCCAACTCCTCTTATATTTAATATTTTATCTTCACCTAATATTTTTCGCAGATTTTTTATATAAGTTCTAATAGTAGAGCTTTCTACACTATCTTCATATGACCAAATATTATTTATAATCTCTTCAATACTTATAGTTTTTTTTGAATTATTTAATAAATAAGCAAGAATTTCAGACTCTTTTTTTGATATTATAAAACTATTTTTATTTAAATTTATCTCTAAATTTTGTAAATCTAAATAACTATTTTCATCTATTTTTATAATTTTTGTATCTATATTAAAAAGCCTTTTTATATTATTTATTCTAATATCAAGTTCTTTTAATTCAAAAGGTTTTTTAATATAGTCATCGCATCCACTATCAAATCCTTTTTGCATATCTTCGATCATATTTAGTGATGTTATAAATATTGTAGGAGTTAAAATATTATTATTTCTTAGCTCTTTTAATAGTTCAAACCCATTTAAATCTGGTACATTTACATCTAAAAGTAGTAAATCAAAAGTTTTTGAATATAGCTCTTTTATAGCTTCATTTGAAGAAAAGGTTGTAGTTATTTGGTATTTTTGTTTTATTAAGTGTTCTTCAAGAATTTCATTTAAAATTAAATCATCTTCCAGAAGTAGAATTTTCATTTTATAAATTTGGGACAAAAGTCCCAAAAAGTAGAATTAGAAGTTTCTTCTAGGTCTGCTGTCTCTTGGTCTATCTTCTTTTGGTTTAGCTTCGTTTACTCTTAAAGTTCTACCATCAGTTTCTTTACCATTTAAAGCTTCAATAGCAGCATTTCCTGCGCTAGCTTCTTCCATTTCAACAAAAGCAAAACCTTTAGATCTTCCTGTTTCTTTGTCCATAATTATTTTTGCACTTTTAACTGCACCAAATTTAGCAAAAGTTGCTTCTAAATCATTATCGTTCATTTTGTACGATAAATTCCCAACGTAAATGTTCATATTTTTAATCCTTTGAAAAAGTTAGATATTATGCCTTAATATTTTTTTAAAATCAAGAGTTTTGGAAATTTTTTTCCAAAGCTTTTGAAATTCTTGCATTACTTTCAGCAAAATCTAAGATAAAAAGAATATCGTAAACAGATGGTGCTTGTGTTCCACCTGTTAATGCAATCCTTATAGGCTGGAACAATTGTGGGAATTTTAAGCCCTTTGCTTCTATAAATGGTTTTGTAATATTCTCAAGTTCACTAGATGATGAAAAACTACTTTTATTTTTTTCTAAAAGTTCTAAATACTCTTTTAAAATAGAATTTGTATCTTCTTTTACAAATTTTTTAACTCCAGCTTCTTCAAACTCTTTTGGAGCATCTTTTATATCAAGAATAGATTTTTTTAATTCTACTAAAGTATTTGCTCTTTGTTTTGAAAGATTTAAAATCTCTTCTTTTCTAGAATAATTAGTTAAATCTAAATCAAAAAATTTCAGCTCTTCTACTAATTTATCGTTTGTTCTAGCTTTAATATATTCACTATTTAGCCATAATAGTTTTTCTGCATTATAAGCTGATGCTGATTTATTTATATTTTTTGGGTCAAATAGTTCTAGCATCTCTTTCATACTAAATATCTCTTGATCTTTATTTGACCAACCAAGTCTTACTAAAAAGTTTAATAAAGCTTCTGGCAAATAACCTAATCTTTTATAATCCATAACATCCATTGCACCATCTCTTTTAGATAGTTTTTTACCTTCTGGATTATTTATCATTGGAACATGATAGAAATTTGGATGTTTTACACCTAATGCATTATAAATAACTATCTGTTTTGGAGTATTTGATAAATGGTCATCTCCTCTTATTACATCTGTCATTTCCATAAGCATATCATCAATTGTAACAACAAAATTATATGTAGGCATTCCATTTGATCTAGCTATTACAAAATCATCAACAAAAGAAGCATCAAATTTCATATCACCTTTTACACCATCACTAAATCTAATCTCTCCAGTTTTTGGAGCTTTTATTCTAATAACAGGCTCAACATTTTCTGGAATAGCTGGTAAAATTTTCCCATCTTCAGGTCTCCAAGTTTCATCATATCTTGGAGTTTGTTTTGCAGCTTCTTGAGTTGCTCTTAAAGTGTCTAATTCATCTTTACTCATATAACATTTATAAGCATTTCCATTTTCAAGAAGTTTATTTATATACTCTTTATATATTTGAGTTCTTTTTGATTGATACTCAACTTCTCCATCATAAGATAAACCTACCCAATCAAAAGCTTCAATTATAGCTTTTAAAGCATCATCACTATTTCTTGCTAAATCTGTATCTTCAATTCTAAGTCTAAAAACTCCACCATTTTTTCTTGCCCACAAATAACTATAAAGCGCTGTTCTTAGTCCACCAATATGTAAATATCCCGTAGGGCTTGGTGCAAATCTTGTAACTGTCATATTAATTCTCCTCAAATTTATCATTTTGTTTATCATCTTTATTGTGAACATAAAATCCAATAGCACTAGAAAGTACTACAACTATTATAAAAATAATTAAAGCTATTTCAAGAATCTCCATTTAACTCCTTCTCTTTTAACTGTCCACAAGCTGCACTTATATCCAATCCTTTTGATTCTCTAATTGTACAAATAACACTTTTTGAATTTAAAAAATCTTTAAATTTCATCATATCACTCTCTACTGGTCTTTGGTAAGTTGTTCCAGGATATGGATTAAAATATATTAAATTAACTTTTGCTTGAATACCATCAAGAAGTTTTACAAGTTTTTTAGCCGCATCTAAACTATCATTTTTATCTTTTATAACTAAGTACTCAAACATAACTTTTTTTCTAGTATCTACTGGAAATGCTTTAACTGCATCTATAATTGAAGCAATATTATAAGCCTTGTTCATAGGAATAAGTTCACTTCTTAGCTCATCATCAACTGCATGTAAAGAAATAGCGAGTTGAATTTGTAAATCTTTTTCACCAAGTTTCTTAATCTTACTTGCAATCCCTGAAGTTGAAACAGTTTGTCTTCTTCTACTTATTGCCAAGCCATCAAGCTCTGAAAATATCTCAACAGCTTTTACAAAGTTATCAAAATTATCAAGTGGTTCACCCATTCCCATATAAACAATATTTAAAGCTTTATTTTCAGCTATATTGTTATCTCTTTTTATATGAACAATTTGAGCTATATACTCTCCAACTGTAAGATTTCTTACAAATCCACCTTTTGCAGTTAAACAAAAACTGCATCCAACCTTGCATCCAACTTGACTTGAAATACAAACAGTATACTTTTCACTTCTTACAATTTGTCCATCTTCATCAATTTTTTTATCTTTCATCAACAGTAAAACAGCTTCAATAGTGTGATTATCTCTTAATTTAAAAAGATATTTTATGCTTCCATCACTACTTTGCTCTTTTTTCACTTCTTTTAATATATCAATTGGATAGTTTGCTTTTAAATCTTCTATTAAATCTTTTGGAAGATTTTTCATATCATCATAAGAGTTTGCATACTTTTTATAAAGCCAGTTATAAACTTGCTTTGCCCTAAACGATGGTTTTAATTTTTCTTTTAATTCATCTAGTGTGTAATCATATATAGATGATAATAGCTCTTTTGTCATTATTCTTCTGCTTTTATTTTAATTATATTTTTATCTATTAAATGTTGTGTTAGTTTTTCCATTGCAATTTTATGATTTTGTAGAAAATCATTGTGTGCATTTTCATTTGTATAATTTGTAACTACAAAAATACCAAAAGCTGGTATTTCAAACTCTTTTGCAACACTTAAAACTGAAAAAAATTCCATATTTTCTAATTCGACATTGTATTGTAAAAACTCTTTTGATAAAGTTTGATTTGTACTTATATAATTTGAGCTATTTACAACTACTTCACTTTTTGTTAAATTTGTATCTATTCTTACAGCATTATCTATTGGTGTATATGATGAATTATTTAAAAAACTTAACTCTATATTTGATGAGTTTTTTGACTCTAAAATATCAAATATCTTATGATTTCCATAACTTCCTGCACTTCCAATAAATAAAATAAACTCTGGTCTATCAAATAGACAAATTTTTGTTAAATTTATTGCGCTATTTACTAATCCAACACCTATTGATTTAGCAAACGCAAAAGTTTCTTGATTTCCTGCGCTAACAATCACTTACAATCCAGTATAAAGTTTGTATTTATTTTTATAATTTCTTCTGCATTTATTGGTGAAATATTTATTGATTCATATGAATTAACCATATCTGAAGAAGAACTCATCATTCTAGTTTTAGGAGCAGGGTAGTTAAAATCCTCATTTATATTTACATTTTTAATTTCACATTTTTTTCCAATTTTATTTGAAAGTTCTTTTGTATAATTTCCTATCCATAATAAAACATCAACTCTTAGCTCATCAATATTTTTGTTTTGTAAATTTTCACTAATTTCCCAAGATAAATTTGAGATATTTACTTTGATATCATTTGATTTAAAACTATCTTTTAAAGCCATTAAATTACTTAAAAAATGGTTTATCTCGTTAGCTTCTTTTGATTCAGCTAAGAATCTTGTATTTGCTATGAATCCTTTAAATATTGATTTATTATTTTCGTAATCATATTTTGGAGTCAAATTATAATTTGTATTTTTTATTGTAAGATTTTTTGTATTTTTTAAAAAGTTATTAAATTTTTCTATTTCAATATTTACACTTTTTTCATCTTTTTTTTCAACACTTATGTTTATGTTTGTTGTTAATAGATCTGGATTTACAACTTTAGAAAATGATTTATTAAAATTTATTTCATAAGAAAAAGCTAAAATCGGTAAAAATATAGCAGTTGCTAATATCCTTTTCATTTTATATCCTTACGTTTATATTGTTTTTTTGTAAATATCTTTTTAAATCCATAATATCAACCTCTTTAAAGTGGAAAATTGAAGCAGCAAGCGCAGCATCTGCTCCAGCTTCAAAAGCATCTTTAAAATGTTCCATCTTTCCAGCGCCACCACTTGCAATAACTGGAATATTTACAATTTTTGAAATCGCTTTTGTAATATCTAAATCAAAACCTTGCTTAACTCCATCTGTATCCATAGAAGTTAATAAAATCTCACCTGCACCTCTTTTTTCAACTTCTTTTGCCCAAGAAATTGCATCAAGTCCTGTATCCTCTCGTCCACCTTTTACAAAAACATGGTAAGAGCCATCTGATACTTTTTTAACATCAATTGCTACAACAATACATTGACTTCCAAATCTTTTAGCACCATCATCAATTAAAATTGGAGTTTTAACTGCACTTGAGTTTATAGAGATTTTGTCACAACCTACATTTAATAGTGCATAAATATCATCTAAATTTCGTATTCCTCCACCAACAGTTAGTGGGATAAATACCTCTTTTGCAACACTTTTAACAATATCTACAATAGTTCCTCTATTTTCTACACTTGCACTAATATCTAAAAATGTTAATTCATCTGCACCTTCATCGTTGTATCTTTTTGCTATTTCAACAGGATCTCCAGCATCTTTTAGACCTACAAAATTTACACCTTTTACAACTCTTCCGTTGTTTACATCTAGGCATGGTATTATTCTTTTTGTTAGATTATTCAATTGTAATTCCTTAAAAATTAGTTAAAGATATTACCTAAATGTAAGTTAAAAAAAGATATACTCTTGTTTCATGGAAAAAATAAAAGCAAAAAAAGAGTTTGGACAAAACTTTTTAAAAGATAGTTCAATATTAGATAAAATCATCCAATCGATGCCCCACAACAATAATCATATTGTAGAAATTGGGCCTGGCTTAGGTGATTTGACTAAAAATTTAGTCAAGTACAAAGATGTGACAGCTTATGAGGTTGATACTGATTTAATCGGTATTTTAAAGTCGAAATTTGCAAATGAAATAGAGAGTAAAAAATTCACACTAAAACATACAGATGTTTTAAGAGCTTGGGATGAGCTGAAATTTTTACATGATGGTAAATATGACTTAATAGCAAACTTACCATACTATATTGCAACAAATATTATATTAAGAGCTTTTGAGGATGAACTTTGTGAACACATTATTGTAATGGTTCAAAAAGAGGTAGCACAAAAGTTTATTGCAAAAGTAAATGATAAAGAGTATTCTTCTTTGGGGATAATTACCGAACTTATCTCTAAAGAGTCAAAAATACTTTTTGATGTTCCTTCTACGGCATTTGACCCAATGCCTAAAGTTACATCTTCTGTTCTTTATATAAAAAAAGATTTATCTAGAAAGATTGATAAAGATTTAAATAGATTTTTGAAAGTTTGTTTCGTACAGCCAAGAAAAAAATTATCAAAAAATCTTAGTTCAATCTTAGAAAAATCTAAAATTTTAGCTCTTTATGAAGAGTTAGATTTAAACGACAACTTAAGACCTCATGAAGTTAGTTCATCTTTGTATAGCCAAATGCATACAAAGGTAAAAAATGGAAGAGATAAATAAAGAAGAAATTTCAAAAAATAATGAAATAAAAACAAGTGAAACAAGAGAAGAGGTATCAGGTACTCTAAGTCCTGAAAAAAGAGAATTCAGACCAAGAACTCCTAGACCTCCTAGAGCTCAGAATTCTGAACAAAATCAAGAAAATAGTAATAATAGTGAACAAACTCAAGAAAAAAGAGCACCTTTTAAGAAGAAAAAACCAAATAATAAACCAAGATTTATAAATAAAGATATGCCTACAACAGGTGATGGTTGGACTAATGATCTTAAAAAAGCTTATGTGATAAATGAAAAAATCCATAAAGATAGATTAAATCCGCACTACAAACTTAATTTAAATACAAATGCTAAGTTAAGAATTACTCCACTTGGTGGATTAAATGAAATTGGTGGAAATATGATGGTTGTTGAGACTGAAAATGAAGCAATCATTGTAGATGTTGGTATGAGTTTTCCAGATGGTGATATGCATGGAGTTGATATTTTAATTCCAGATTTCACATATTTACGTGAAATAAAAGATAAAATTGTTGCAGTTATTATTACTCACGGTCACGAAGATCATATTGGTGCTATGCCATATTTATTCAAAGAGATGCAATTTCCAATTTATGGTTCACCACTTCCTTTAGAGATGATTGGAAGTAAGTTTGATGAACATAAAATGAGAGAACATAGGGCTTTATTTAGAGCTATTTCTAAAAGAACACCAATTAAAATTGGAAATGAATTTGAAATAGAGTGGATGCATGTTACTCACTCAATTATAGATTCATCTTGTATTGCTATTAAAACTGCTGCTGGAACTATGATTCATACAGGAGATTTCAAAATAGATCATACTCCATATGATGGTTTTCCAACAGATATTCATAGACTTGCACATTATGGAGAAGAGGGTGTTTTGGTTATGACTTCTGATTCAACAAACTCTCACTCACCTGGTTTTACAAAAACTGAAAAAGCTGTTGGACCAACTTTTGAAAGAATATTTTCAACATCAACAGGAAGAGTTATTATGAGTACATTCTCTTCAAATATTCATAGAGTTGCACAAGCAATTGAAAAAGCTTTAAAACATGGAAGAAAGATTTGTGTAATTGGTCGTTCTATGGAGAAAAACTTAGATATTGCTATGACTTTAGGATATATAAAATTCCCTAAAGACCAATTTATTGAAGCTCATGAAATAAATAAATATACTGATAAAGAGATTATGATTGTAACAACAGGAAGTCAAGGTGAGTCAATGAGTGCTTTATATAGAATGGCAATTCATGAGCATAGACATGTAAAAATTAAACCTGAAGATCAAATAATTTTATCAGCAAAAGCAATTCCAGGAAATGAAGGAAGTGTGTCAGAGATTATCAATCATCTTTTAAAAGCTGGAGCAAAAGTTGCTTATCAAGACTATGCAGATATCCACGTATCTGGACATGCTGCTCAAGAAGAGCAAAAGTTAATGCTAAGACTTGTTAAACCAAAATTCTTCTTACCAGTTCATGGTGAATATAATCATGCATTAAAACATGGAGAAACTGGAGTTGATTGTGGAGTTTTAGAAAGAAATGTTTATGTTATGGCTGATGGTGAGCAAATTGAAGTAAATCCTAAATATCTTAAAAAAGTAAAAAGTGTAAAAAGTGGAAAAGTTTATATTGATAATCAGTTAAATCATAAGATATCTGATGATGTTGTTATTGATAGACAAACAATGGCAAAAGAGGGTATTGTTATGATAGTTGCTCAAATAAACGAAAATGATAGAACTCTTGCAACAAAACCGAAAGTTGCTACATTTGGATTTATATCTGACAAGCAAGATAGATTTTTTACAAATGAGATAGAAGAAATTTTAAATACTTTCCTTTTAAATGCAAAACCTGGAATATTTAAAAATAGTAGAATTTTAGAAGATGAGCTTAGAAAAGTTGTTAGAAAACATTGTGTAAGAAAATATAAAAAATATCCAATGATTGTTCCAACAATATTTGTGCAATAAGGTAAAAAATGAACTATAAAGAGCTAGTAAAAGAAGTTTTACTTACTGAAGCAAAAGAGCTTGAAATTGCTTCAAGCTCTATCTCTTTTGATATTGAAAATATTGTAAATCTTATTATAAAGTCAAAAGGTAAACTTATTGTTACAGGAGTTGGAAAATCTGGACTTGTAGGTGCAAAAATTGCTGCTACTTTAGCGAGTACTGGAACTAGTTCGTTTTTCCTTCATCCAACAGAAGCTATGCATGGTGATTTAGGAATGATTGGAAAAGAGGATATAGTTTTGGCTATTTCATATAGTGGAGAGAGCGAAGAACTTATCCAAATTCTGCCACATATAAAAAGATTTAATATTCCATTAATTGCAATGGCAAAAGATGAAAACTCAACTTTAGCAAAATACTCAGATTATTTTATAAATATTAATGTACAAAAAGAGGCTTGTCCTCTTGATACTGCTCCAACATCATCTACAACATTAACAATGGCAATGGGTGATGCACTTGCTGTTTGTTTGATGAAAAAAAGAGATTTTAAAAAAGAAGATTTCGCATCTTTCCACCCTGGTGGAAGTTTGGGGAAAAAACTATTTGTCAAGTTAGATGACCTTTTAAGAAAAGATAATCTTCCTATTGTTTCACGTGAAACAAAATTAAAAGATGCAATAATTGTTATGAGTGAAGGACGACTAGGTTCAGTAATTATTGAAGATAATAATAAAAAAGTTATTGGTGTTTTAAGTGATGGAGATTTAAGAAGAGCATTAATGAAAGATGGTTTTTCTATAGATTGTAATGTTGAAACTATTGCAACTTTAAACCCACGAACTTTTGATGATGAAAACCTTTTAGCAAGTGATGCTTTACAAATTATTGAGAATTATAAAATTCAACTTCTTATAATTACAAATAAAAATAAAGAGCTTAAAGGCTTATTACATATTCACGACCTAATAGAGGCAGGTATAAAATGAAAAACGAAACAAGAAAAGAACAAAAAAAAGATATAAAAAAGCCAGAAGTAAGAACAAGAGCAGTTGAAGAGTTAAGATTAAACAAATTTATATCTCATAACAGTAGTTTCTCAAGAAGAGAAGCAGATGCTTTAATAGCTGAAGGAAAAGTAAAAGTTAATAATAGAGTTATTACAGATTTAGCTACTAAAGTTAAAGTAAGTGATAAAGTTGAAATTGGTAAAAAAATTATCAAAGAAGACAAAGAGAGAATGTACACAGTAATAGTTTACAATAAGCCAAAAGGTGAGTTAGTAACAAAAAGTGATCCACAAGGTAGAAAAACTATTTATGATGGCTTAGAGAGTAAATACAAGCATTTTATGAGTGTAGGGCGACTTGACTACGCAAGTGAAGGACTTTTACTTTTAAGTGATAGTGTAAACGTAGTAAACTCTTTAATGCACTCAAATCTTGAGCGAGTTTATAAAGTAAAAGTAAGTGGTCCAATATCTCCAAAAATTGAAATGGCAATGCAAAGAGGCTTAGAGATAGATGATGCAACAAAAGGTGCATATAAAAAAACAAAGATAAAATCAATGAATTTTGCTCCATTTTTAGCATATGATATTCAAACAAATGGAGAAAAGATTTCTAAACTAAAAGTAGTAATTAGTGAAGGTAAGAATAGAGAACTAAGAAGATTTTTTGGGTATTTTGGACTTGATGTTATGGATTTAAAAAGAGTTGAGTATGGTGGGGTTAGTTTAAATAATCTACCAACTGGAAAATCAAGATTCCTTACTAAAGAAGAGTATAAAAATTTACGAATCTTTTTAAACGAAGAAGATGATAGACTTAGCTAACAAATATAGACCAACAACTCTTGATAGTTTTGTTGGTCAATCTCATATTATAAGTAAAGACAAAACTCTTTATAAATTAATAAAACAAAAAGATATTCCTCATCTATTTTTTTATGGAAAACCTGGAACTGGAAAAACTACTTTAGCAAAAATTATAGCTCGTGAAATAAGTAGCGATTATCACTATTTTAATGCAACAACATTTAAAATTGAAGATTTAAGAAAGGTATTTGATAGATACAAAAATAGCTTTATTAAACCTTTAATATTTATAGATGAAGTTCATAGACTTTCAAAAAATCAACAAGAAGTTTTACTTCCAATTATGGAAAATTATGATGCTACAATTATTGGAGCAAGTACAGAAAATCCATTTTTCACTCTTACAAGTGCAATAAGATCAAGATCATTTTTATATGAATTTTTACCTTTTACGTATAATGAAATGGAGAGAATATTAAATATAGTTTTAAAAGATATTGATATAACTTTATCAAATGAAGCTAAAGAGTACTTGATTTACTCAAGTTCTGGAGATGCTAGAGCTATGCTTACTTTATTGAATTTTTCATATAAAGTAAATCAAGAGATTACACTATCTACTTTAAAAGAGTTAAGAGCAAATGTTATAGGAGATGGTGTTAGTTCTAGTAGTTCACACTATGATTTAGCAAGTGCTATGATTAAATCTTTAAGAGGTTCAAATATTGATGCTTCTTTATACTATATGGCAAGATTAATAGATGGTGGAGAGAGTGTGGATTTTATTACTAGAAGATTTGTAATATTTGCAAGTGAAGATATAGGAAATGCAAATCCAAATGCTTTAAATCTAGCAAGTAGTACAATGCAAGCTTGTAATAAAATAGGATACCCAGAATCAAGAATTATATTAGCTCAGTGTGCTATTTATTTAGCTTCAAGTCCAAAATCAAATAGTGGTTATAAAGCAATAAATAAAGCTCTTGAGCAGATAAAAAATGGCAAAATTCTTGATATTCCAAAACATTTAGATAGCCAACATATTGGTTATCTTTATCCCCATGATTTTGGTGGATATGTAGAACAAGAGTATTTAAAAGAGGATTTAAAGCTTTATAATTCTCTTGATATTGGATTTGAAAAAACTTTAAGTGAGTGGATTAAAAAAATTAAGAATGAAAAGTAAATTTATACCTATATTTTCATTTTAATATTTGTTAATTTTGATAGAATAGACTTTAATATATTAGGAGAAATTATATGGAATACTATACTTGGATTTTGAGTCTGCACATAATAGCAGTTTTATCTTGGATGGCAATGCTATTTTATCTCCCTAGGCTTTTTGTATATCACGTAGAAAATATTGATAAAAAAGAGTTTGTTGAAGTTGTAAAAATACAAGAGATGAAAATATACAAGTACATAGGTCATCCAGCTATGTGGATAACTATTTTAAGTGGAATTAGTATGTTAGTTTTAAATCCAGTGCTTCTAAGTCAAAATTGGATGATTGCAAAGCTATTTATGTTATCACTTTTGGTAGCTTACTCATTTTCTTTAAATTATTATAGAAAACAGTTAGAAAATGATACTTGCAAAAGAAGTGGAAAATTCTTTAGAATGTATAATGAACAACCAACTTTATTGGCCATTTTAATTGTTACTTATGTAGTTACAAAAGATTTTTCAATTTTATTTACAGGGATTATAGTTTTGTTATTTGCATTTATATCATATATGATTATGAAACCAAAAAAGGTGAAAAAGTAAGATGAATTTTGAAAAATATTACCTATTAGATACAAATATATTACTTGAAGATGCTAGAAATATCTTTAAATTAAGCGATAGTAGAAAAAATTTAATAATCTTAAGTGAAACGGTTTTAGATGAAATAGATAGCAAAAAAAGCGGATATGACGAAATAAATTTTCAAGCTAGGGAGTTTGCAAGAATTCTAGAGAACTCTGAAATTTTAAGTTCAAATAAATATGAAGATTTTAAGATAATTAGATTAAAACTTATAAATCAAGATGAAACAATATTGGATATTATCTCTAAAGATGAGTACACTATAAATAGTAAAAACATATCTTTAAATATTTTGAATGATAGAAAAATACTTGAGGTTGCAAAGTTTGCACAAATATACTATAACAAAGATATAAAATTTGTCTCTATGGATATTATGGCAAGAACAAGAGCTATATCTCTTGATATAAAAAGTGTAGCACTTCATGGTAAAGATAGTGATAAATTTGATTTCGATTTTATCAAGAATATTGATATAAACTTCGAAGATTTAGAAGATTTAGAGAATCAAGATATAATCAAATTCGATAAAGAACATAAAGTTTCTGATTTTTCATATTGCTTAAAAGTTAAGCACTCAGATCAAATTATTTTAGCTTCAATTCAAAATAATAAGATAAAAGTCCTTGATGAAGAGGAGATAAGAAATCAAATAATTACCCCTTTAAATAAAGAGCAACTATTCTTTTCAAATGCTATAATAAATCATTTTTATAATGTTTTAATAGTTGAAGCTAAAGCTGGAAGTGGGAAAACACTGTTAGCTTTAAGTGGTGCGTTAAAACTTGTGAAGCAGAAACATTTTCAAAAAATTATATATATAAGAAACTCTATTGAATCTTTGGATAAAGGTGAAGATGTTGGATATTTACCAGGACTTGAGGAGAAGTTTAGAATATATAATCATCCACTTATGGATAGTTTAGAGTATATTATACGAACTGAGCACAAAAGAAGAAGGAGTAAAAGGGATGATATTTCATATACTCCACTTGAAGATAGTGAAGTAAGCTCAAGAGTAGAGCAGATGATTTCAAATTATGGTATTGAAACCATGTGGGTTGGGGAAATGAGAGGTAGAACACTTTCAAACTCGTTTATTATAATTGATGAAGCACAAAATATGTCTAATAAAACTATGCAAATGGTACTTTCTAGAGTTGATAACTCTTGTAAAGTTGTAATTCTTGGTTCAAATAAACAAATTGATAATTTTTATGTAAACAGATATACAAATGCTCTAACAACTCTTTTAAAATCTACTCAAAATGAGAATAATCTTGTAAATATTTTTGCAATTAAGCTTGAAAAAATTCTAAGAGGTCCTATTACAGAGTGGGCTGAAAATATTTTTAGCAAATAAATTTTTATTTATAAATAATTTATAAAATGTGTTATAATACAAGATATTTTATGTAAAGGGTTACATTATGTCTTTATTACAATACACATCAGATGAGATGTTTTCGGCAACTGATTTAGTAAGAAAAAATAAATCTATTTTTGATAAATTACAAAAAAAAGAGATTGAAAAAGCAGTAATACTTCGTGATGGTAAACCATCTATAATGATGTTAGACTTTTCAGAGTATGAGAAACTGATGAAAGATTATTTGAATCTAAAAGCCGGAAATAGTACAAATATAAAAACAAAAAATATGAATGAAACAGTAATTGAAGAACAAACGATAAAAAGTGACTCGAAAATTAGTCAAGAAGATTATGAAGCTGCTATGAAAGAGATTGAGCAGATAAGTTTTAGTTCAGATTTTAGTATTAAAGATTATGAACAAAAAGAAACACAAGCACTAAAAGAGTTTTGGGAAAAGTAAGAATGTTTCACGGGAAACATTGTAAATAAAATTAAAGATATACTTTTTTGTACCACAAAGAGAAAACAAAAAGTGAGTACAGATGCTGTTTAAATTTATTTGAACTAGCGAGTGTATAAATCTTTCTTATATAGTTTTCATTAAAAAAAGCTGTTTGTCTATTTACTTCCAAAATAGTATCTAAAATAGAGCTTCCAAACTCTTCATGAAGCCATTCATTAAAAGGAGAGTTAAAGCCTTTTTTTGTTCTATTTATGATTTGTTCAGGAATATATTTTGATGCAATTTTTTTAAGTAGATATTTGTTTGTATTGCCCATTTTTATTGAACTTTCAACGCTAAAAATATATTTGAGTATATCATTATCCAAAAATGGAGTATGAATTTGCAGAGAGTTTGCTTTTGAAACTTTATAAACTTTTGTTAAAACAGGATTTGAAACCCAAAGTTTTAAATCAATATAACTCATATTGTCAATAAAATCTTGTTTTGGTGTTTCACTTTTAAATGTTGGAACTTTTACAAATAACTTTCTTTTTTGTATATCATTAAAAATCTCTCCAAAAGAGTTATATATATTTTGTTTTTTTACAACTCTTCTTAAATATTCACTCTCTTTTGTATTATTTTGCAAAGCTGATACTATTTCATTCAAAAACTCATTTTGTTCTTTTGATAAAGATTTTTCAAAATTATGATACTTTAAAAATTTTGCATAGTTATCATAACCAAAGAAAAGTTCATCTGCACCTTCTCCAGATAGAAGTGAATTTACGCCAAAATCTTTAACACTTTTTAATAAAAAATTTAGTGGAACAGCAGCACTATCACCATGTGGTTCATCAAAAAACTCTAAAGTATTATAAAAACTATCTATATAGTTTTTCTTATCAATTATTATTTCGTGATGATTTGAGTTTATATGATTTGAAGTAATTTTGGCATATGGAAGTTCACAATAGTTTTTGTATTCATTATAACCTATAGAAAAAGTATCTATTTTTCTACCAGATATTCTTGTATATATTGAAGATATAAGTGAACTATCAACTCCACCACTTAAAAGTGTACTAGGAGACGATATAAGCCGTTTTTCAATTCCTGAGTATAAAAGCTCTTCTAAGTCATTTAAAGCTATATTTTCATCGTTTAAGGCTTTATATGTATTAATCTTATAATATTTCTTTTTGATTAAATCTTTTTTTGGTTCAAAAATCAAATATGAGCTATCTTCAAGTTTATAAATATCGCAATAAAATGTATCTTCTCCAAAAGTTGAGAAGTGCTGAATATATTTACTAAGAGCAATTTTATTTAACTTTGGTGAAAAATTAAGCTCTTTTAAAATATGTTTTATAGAAGTTGAAAATATAAAATTTTCATTTTTTATATAATAATAAAATGGAATATTTCCAAATCTATCTCTTGAACAAAAGTAAAGATTCTTTATTTTGTCATATATACAAAAAGCAAAAATTCCATCAAGTTTTGATACAAAATCAAAAGAATATTTTATATATAAATCTTTTAAAATTTCCCCAATATTATTAACTAGATACTCTTCTAATTTATATATTTCACCCTCAAAATATATAGTTAAATTTTCAAAATTATATATTTTCATATATTTATCCTATAAAATAATTAATGATTTCAATGTAAAAGTGAAGAATTGCTACAAAAATGGCACTAGAAACTAAAATAGTTGCAGCTACATCTGTTGGTTTTGTATTGTATATTACAGAAAAATTTACATTATTTACAGCAAGTGGCATCATAAGTTCCATTATAAGAATTGAAGCCACCATAGAGTTTAAATTTGTAAAACTAATAATGATTAAAATACCAATAATAGGTAAAAGAATATGTTTAACAAAACTTATTTGTAAAGATAATTTCCAAGGGATAGTTTTTATCTTTACACTATAAAGATATGTTCCAAAAATTATTAATTGTAGTGTTAATGATGTATATGCACCCATTTCTAAAGCAAAATCAAACTCTTTTGGAATAGGAACTTTATAATAATTTACAGCTAAAGCTAGAAGTGCAAACCAAATTACTGGAATTTTAAATATAGATTTTAAAGATTGTTTGAAATTAAACTGCTCTCTTGCAAAAAAGTAGATAGATATTGTGTACATAAAAAAAATGTTTGCTATATTTATAATACTTGTATATGGAACACTTTGCTCTCCAAAAAGTGCAATACCAAGGGGAATTCCTAGATTTCCAGTATTTCCAATCAAAGCTGTTGCTAAAAAGATATTTTCATCTGTTTTTGAAGAGAAAATAAATTTTGAGTAAAGAAGCATTAAAAGTAGAGTTGAAGCCATACAAAAAATAAAAAATATTGGAGATAGTATAAACTCATAATTTATAGGTTCTTTTGTTAATCCCCAAAAAATCATAATTGGTTGAAGAAAGTATAGAGATATTAAAACTAATGATTTTTCATCTATTTGAGTTTTTAGCTTTTTTTTAGCAATAAAACCCAAAAAGATAAAAAAGTATATTGGAAGAACTGATAGTAATGCTTCTATTTTTTATCCTTTTGTAACAGTTTTTAAACTGCTACAATTCCTTTTATCATATAGTAAATTCCAGCTGCAATTAAAGCAGATGCAGGTACTGTAATAACCCAAGCTGCAATTATTTTTTTAACAGCATCTCGTTTTACATATTTTGCACCTTTTGCTTCTTTGAAATCTTTTTTCTCTTGTTTTACTTGATCTTCAATTTCATCAATCTTTTTAAATAAATCAACAATTTTTACATAAGTTGATTTATTTTTATCTTTTAAAGATTCAAGTTTAAATAAATCTGCTTTTAATTTCTCAAGTTCTTTTTTATGTTTTTTAAACTTTTCTCTAATATCTTGAACATAGTTTTTTTCTGTCATATCAAGAGCTTCTCTTAAAAATCCAACTCCAAAAACACCACCAATTGCAATATGTGTTGAAGATACTGGAAGACCTAATTGACTTGCTAAAATAACAGTAATAGCAGTTGCAATTGCTACTGAAAATGCTCTCATTTGGTCAAGTTCTGTAATTTCACTACCAACTGTTTTGATAAGCCTAGGACCATACAAAATAAGACCAATAACAATACCAATAGCACCAACAATCATAATCCAAAATGGAACTGATGCATTTACATTTGCCCCTTCATGTAATATGGCATCATTAATAGCAGCAAGAGGTCCAATAGCATTTGAAACATCATTTGCCCCATGTGCAAAAGATAGTAGCGCAGCACCGAAAATAAGTGCAGGTGTAAATAATTTATTTACACTAGATCTATCATTTGATAAGTTTGATAAATTTTTATCTATATTTTGTTTAGTTAAAAAATATGCAGCAATAGCAAATAAAATACCAATTCCTGAAGCAAGTAAAAAACTAACATGAATTAATTGTTTTAAACCCTTTAAAATTAAGTATGTTGTAAAAGCCCAAGTCATTATTGCAATTAAAATAGGAACAAACTTTTGTGCTTGTTCTAGCATATTCTCTTTATAAACAATCTGTTTTTTTATAAAGTATAAGAAACTAGCAGCAACAAATCCTCCAAGTAATGGTGATATAACCCAAGAAGAAGCAATTTCAGCTAAACTACCCCAATTTAAAATAGAAAAACCAGCACTTGCAATTCCAGCTCCCATTACTCCACCAACAATTGCATGAGTAGTTGAAACAGGTGCTCCAATAGATGTAGCAAAATTTAACCAAACAGCACCTGCAAGAAGTCCCGCGGTCATTGCCCAAATAAATGAGTTTTTATCAGAAATTAGTGTAATATCAATAATTCCACTTTTAATAGTATTAACAACATCTCCACCAGCAATAATAGCTCCAGCACTTTCAAATATAGCTGCTATTATAATCGCTCCTGTTAGAGTTAAAGCTCTTGCACCAACTGCTGGTCCAACATTATTTGCAACATCATTCGCACCAATATTTAAAGCCATATAAGCTCCAAAAATAGCACCAATTATTAAAAAAGTATTATCGGGTACTTTACCGTGAGAAGAATATGTCCAAAGAAATACTGCTAATAAAAATAGCAAAGATAGAGATAATTTTGCGAAGCTTGAAAGAGATTTTTCGGTGGCACTCTCAATAGTTTTTATGGTTTTTATATCCATATAATGTTCCTTGTGTAACTAAATTGTAATAAAGTTATTATAGTTTAATTACTCTTATTTGAAGTTTAGCTACAAGGAGAAATTAGAAGAAGAGATTTAATCTCTTCTTCTAGGTCTTGAGCTTCTTGCAGGTTTATCAGCTGAATCTTTATTTGTATCTCTACTTGAGCTATTTCTTGATGTTGATGGTTTTCTTTGTCCACCTCTATCATCTCTTGAACCAGAATCTCTTCTTTGTCCACCACCGCTTCTTCCTCTTCCTCTTGGAGGTCCTCTTCTATCATCACCTCTATCACTACTTCTTGACATATTTTCGATTAGTCTACTTATGTCGCTTTCGCTTTTTCCTATGTTGTTGTTACCTTTTACATAAGTTTTAGAAGCAATAATTGAAGCTAATTTAAATGCAATTGTTGATATATCAAACTCTTCTTTTAGCTCTTCAATAATAGTTATTGCATAATCTTTTATCTCTTGATCTAATATAGATTGTTTAAGCTCATCTATTTTTTTCTGTTTAACAGTTGATATATTAGGAATAACTTTAGACTCTAATTTCGCACCAATTGTTTTTTCAATTCTTTGAAGAGTTCTAAATTCATGAGGTGTTACAATTGAAATAGCAACTCCATCTTTTCCTGCTCGTCCAGTTCTTCCAATTCTATGAACATAAGACTCACCATCAAAAGGAAGGTGATAGTTAAATACGTGAGTTACATCATTTACATCTAGACCTCTTGCAGCAACATCTGTTGCAATTAGAATTTCAAGTTTTGAAGTTTTAAATGCTTTTATAGCTTCTTCTCTTTGTTTTTGCTCCATATCACCGTGTAATGATTTTGCCATAAATCCTTGAGATAATAAAAATGTAGATAATCTATCAACATCTTTTTTTGTTCTACAAAATATAATAGATTTTTTTGGATTTTTATAATCAAAAAGTCTAATTAAAGCATCATCTCTTTCTCTCTCATCTACTACATAGAAAGTTTGAGTAATATTTTTATTTGTAACATCAGATTTTGTAATTGTTACAAATTCTGGTTCTTTTAAAATTGTTTTTGCTAAATTCTTAATAGCTACAGGCATTGTTGCCGAGAAAAGTAAAGTTTGTCTATCGTCTGGAAGATATGTAAAAATCTCTTTAATGTCATCTAAAAATCCCATATCAAGCATTTCATCAGCTTCATCTAGAATTACAAATTTTGGTTTAATTTTTATATGTCCATTTTTTAATAAATCTAAAAATCTTCCTGGAGTTGCTACTATAACACTTGCTGTTTCAATTAATTTTAGTTGTCTTGCGTAAGCTTGACCACCATAAACAGTTGCTGTGTTAATTCCTAAAAATTTTCCAAATTTGAATAATTCATCAGATACTTGCATTGCTAGTTCTCTTGTTGGAACTATAACGACTGCTTCTGCATTTTTTCCTGTTAATTGATTTAAAACAGGTAGACCAAATGCTGCTGTTTTACCAGTACCAGTATGTGCTTGTCCTACAATATCTTTTCCTAAAAGTATATGCGGAATTGCATCTATTTGTATTGGACTTGGTTCTTTAAAACCAGCCTCGTCTATTGCTTTTTGTAAATTTTCTTTAAATTTAAAGTCTTGAAAAGTCACTTTTTATCCTTAAGTATATATTGTGAATATACACTCTTATATTAAAAAACCTTCCTATAATGGATAATCAAATATAAAAAATACGTAAGTTTTTAGTATAAAATTACTAAATCTTAAAAAAAGATAGGCATATAAATGTGTATAAATCTGCGGATTTTATCTAAAAAAGAATTAAATTTAGCTTTAAGAAAGAGTTCTCTTTCTTAAAAGCCTAAATTTTTAGATACTATCAAGACCTTTGTAGTTTTCAAGGTATTTTGTATCGTAGTTATTGCTTATGAAATCTTTGTTTTGCATCATTTTCTTGTGAAATGGAATATTTGTTTTAATTCCTTCTACTTCAAATTCGCTTAAAGCTCTTTTCATTATATTAATAGCTTTTTCTCTATCTCTTCCCCAAACAATTAGTTTTCCAATCATTGAATCATAGTATGGAGGAACTATATAATTTGTATAGATATGTGAATCAACTCTTACATTTCTTCCACCTGGAACCATCCATTGAGTTATTTTTCCAGGGCATGGTAAAAATGTATTTGGATCTTCAGCTGTAATTCTACACTCTATTGCATGACCTTTAAATCTAATACTATCTTGTGATGGTAGTTCTTCACCTTGAGCTACTTTTATCATCCACTCAACAATATCTAGTCCTGATACCATCTCTGAAACTGGATGCTCCACTTGAAGTCTTGTATTCATCTCCATGAAGTAAATATTTTGTTTATCATCTGCTAAAAATTCAAAAGTTCCAGCACCTTCATATTTTAAGTATTTTGTAGCTTTTACTGCAACATCAAGAAGTTTTTGTCTTGTCTCTTCATTTAGTAAAATTGCAGGTGACTCTTCTATTACTTTTTGATGTCTTCTTTGAAGTGAGCAATCTCGCTCTCCTATATGAATAGCATTTCCATGACTATCTCCAATAACTTGAACTTCAATATGTCTAGGATTATTTATAAATCTCTCAAGATACATAGTTCCATCACCAAAAGCTGCTAGTGCTTCACTTGAAGCTGCAAGATATTGTGAATCAAAGTCTTTTTCCTCTTTGATTAACCTCATACCTCTTCCTCCACCACCAGCAGATGCTTTTGCCATAATTGGGTAACCAATTTCTCTTGCTATTTTTTTACCTTCATCTAGAGTTCGCACAGCACCTTTACTTCCTGGAACAACAGGAACTCCTGCTTTTACCATCTCTTCTTTTGCTTTTGATTTATCAGCCATTTTTTCCATTACTTCAGATGATGGACCAATAAATTTAATATTATGAAGTTTACAAATTTCTACAAAATCTTGATTTTCAGATAAAAATCCATATCCAGGAAAAATTGCATCACAACCTGTCATTTCAGCTGCTGTTATTAAAGCTGGAATATTTAAGTATGATTCACTTGATTTGGCTCCACCAATACAAACAGCTTCATCAGCATGTTTTAAATATGAAGCATTTTTATCACCAGCACTATAAACAGCAACAGATTTTTTCCCCATCTCTTTTATAGTTCTAATAGCTCTTTGAACTATCTCACCTCTATTTGCTATTAAAATCTTTTTTATTTCTGCCATAAGTTACTCTTAAACTTTTTCAACTATAAATATTGGCATATCATATTCAACTGGTTCCCCATTTTGAACTAAAATATCAAGAATTTTACAATCAAATTCAGCTTCAACCTCATTCATAATTTTCATAGCCTCTAAAATACATAGAGTTTGTCCTTTTCTAACAATATCACCAATTCCACAAAAAGATGGAGAATCAGGAGATGGAGAAGAGTAATAAGTTCCTACCATTGGTGCATTTATTGCTATACCACTTGCTGAACTCTCTTTTGTTGCTTCATTTGAAACAGCAGTAGTAGATAAAACAGATGAAGATGTAGAAGCATTTTGAGTAACAGAAGCAACAGTTTGAACCATTGGAGAAGCAGAAACTGTAGTAACTCCTCCTTCAAAACCTCTTTGCATAGAGATTTCAAATTCTCCTTCTTTAACTCTTAGTTTATTAAGTTCACTTTTATCGAAAACTCTAATTAACTCTTTTATATCTTTAAAATCCATATTTAGCCTTTTTTTTATAAAAATTTCTATGATAATATCAAAAAATTTCTAATTTTTATATTTTTAGGCATAAAAATAAGCTTTTTTTAAGATTATAAATCAAAATTTGTTATAATCTCAAAAAAATTAGGTGAAAATATGATTAGTGATAAAAACTTTTTAAATATTGCAAAAGAGCTATCTTTTGCTTCTAAATGTGTATCAAAACAAGTAGGTGCTGTTATAGTAAAAGATGGAAGAATTCTATCAACTGGATACAATGGAACACCAGCTGGTTATCAAAATTGTAGTGATTATTGGGATGGACAATATACAAAAGATCACCACGAATGGTCAAAAACTTATGAAATTCATGCAGAGATGAATGCTATTATTTGGGCTGCAAGAAAAGGTATTAGTATAGAAGGTGCTACAATTTATGTTACATTAGAGCCTTGTAGTGAATGCTCAAAAAATTTAATAGCAAGTGGAATAAAAAGAATAGTATATGAAAAATCTTACGAACATACGAATTCTCAAATTATCTCAAAATTTTTAAAAGATAATGGTGTTGTTATAGAGCAAATTTTATAAATTTAAGGGAATTTCGATAAAATATCCCTTTTATCAAAGAAAGGATTCCCAAAATGCACAAATTTCTACTAGCTTTAGTTTTAGGCTCAAGCTTAACATATGCTTCAACAATAAACGGTATAGCAATAACTGTTAATGATGAACCAATAACACAATATGATATTGAAAAAACAATGTCTGTAAATAAAATCTCTAAAAATGAAGCAGTTAGTTACTTAATTGATAAAGTTTTATACGATCAACTAGTTAAGAAAAACAATATCACTGCTGATATTTTTGAAACAAATGAGTATATTGAAAAACTTGCAAACTCAAATGGAATGGATGTATATGCATTTAAATCAATAGTAAAACAAGAGTATCCAAATTATGAAGTTTTTGAAAATGAGGCAAAAAATGCTGTAATTAGACAAAAACTTATTACTAGTTTGGTTCGTGGGCAATTGGCAATTGCAAATGATGAAGATATGCAATTATATTATGAAAAAAATATAAACAAATATTTAACTTCAAAATATTTTGATGTTGTTCAATATAGTTCTACAAATAGAAATGCACTTGTTGATACAATTCAAAACCCATCAAAAGTAGCTTCAGGTGAAGTTACAAAAATGCCATTAAAATTAGAGAGTAATAAAATTCATGCTCAACTACAATATATTCTAAATGGTACAAAACCAAATACATTTACTCCAATATTTACAGCAGATAAACAGTATGTAACTCTATTTTTAAAACAAGCAGAAGGAAAAGTTGCAATTCCTTTTGAAGCTGCAAAACCTAGAGTTTTTAATGATATTATGGAGCAAAGAGAACAGACATTTTTGAAAGATCATTTTGAAAAACAAAAAGTAAAAGCAGATATAAAAGTATTAAGATAAGGATTTAAAATATGTCAAGTATGTTTGAAATAGTAATAGGTTTAGAAGTTCATGCACAATTAAATACAAAAAGTAAACTATTTTGTTCTTGTGCAACAAGTTTTGGAGAACAAGCAAATAGTAACACTTGTCCAACTTGTCTAGCACTTCCAGGAGGACTGCCTGTTTTAAATAAAGAGGCAGTTCATAAAGCTATTATGCTTGGAACGGCACTAAAATCAGAAATAAATCAAGTATCAGTTTTTGATAGAAAAAACTACTTCTATCCTGATTTACCAACTGGTTATCAAATATCTCAATTAAGTACACCTGTTGTTGGATTGGGGGAATTAACTATTGATTTTCCAGATGGAAGCCAAAAGACTATTGGAGTTACAAGAGCTCATTTAGAAAATGATGCTGGAAAAAATATCCATAGTGGTAACCATTCACAAGTTGATTTAAATCGTGCTGGAACTCCACTTCTTGAGATTGTTTCAGAACCTGATATGAGAAGTGCGGAAGAGGCTATTTTATATCTTAAAAAACTTCACTCAATTGTAAGATACTTGGGAATTAGTGATGCAAATATGCAAGAGGGAAGTTTTAGATGCGATGTTAATGTATCTATAAGACCAAAAGGTGATACAAATTTTTACACTAGATGTGAAATTAAAAATATGAACTCTTTTAGATTTATTGAAAAAGCTATTGCTTATGAGGTAAATAGACATATTGAAGCTTGGGAAGATGGTGTTCATTCTACTGAAATTGTACAAGAGACTAGACTTTTTGATACAACTACTGGAGAGACAAGAAGTATGAGAGGAAAAGAAGATGCAGCTGATTATAGATATTTTCCAGATCCAGATTTGCTTCCTTTAATTATTAGTGATGAAATGCTAAAAGAGTATTCAAAAATTCCAGAGCTTCCAGATGAGAAAAAAGCTAGATTTGTAAAAGAGTATGGACTAAAAGAGTATGATGCTTCTGTTATAACTTCATCTTTAGAGATGGCAAACTATTTTGACGATATGATGAAAGATGGAGTTAGTGCTAAAAATGCTACAACTTGGCTAACTGTTGAGCTGCAAGGAAGATTAAAAGAGGGTGTTACTATTGAAGAGTCGCCAATAGATGCAAAAACACTAGCTACAATTGTAAAAAGAATTGAAGATAATACAATCTCTGGAAAAGCTGCAAAAGAGGTTTTGGATGATTTAATTGCAAACTCTTCAAAAGATGTTGATGGAACAATTCTTAAATTAGGACTTAAACAAGTTTCAGATGATGGAGCACTATTTGCAATTATTGATGAAATTTTAGCTACAAATGCTGATAAAGTAGCAGAATATAAAGCTGGAAAAGAGAAAATGTTTGCATTTTTTGTAGGACAAACTATGAAAGCATCAAAAGGAAGTGCAAATCCACAGAAGCTAAATGAGCTAATAAAAGAGAGATTAAGCAAATAATGAAAAATGGCAAAATCGCGGTAATTGGTGCTGGAAAATGGGGACAAGCTCTTCATTTTGCACTAAATTCAAAACAAGAGTGTTTTATAACTTCAAGAACAAAAAGAGATATAAAAAATTTTGTACCTTTAGATTTTGCACTATCTTGCGAATATTTAATTATTGCAATTCCAGCACAAGAGATAAAAACTTGGTTAAAAGAGAATTTTATTTTTAAAGGTCAAAAAATTCTTGTTGCTTCAAAAGGAATTGAAGCAAGTAGTGGAGAGTTTTTAAATGAGATTTATTCATCATTTGTACCAAATAAAAATATTGGATTCATCTCTGGACCTTCATTTGCTGCTGAGGTTATAAAAGGTTTACCTTGCGCAATAGTAATAAACTCAAAATCAAAAAAAATATATGAAGAGTTTAGTAAATTTTTCCCAAATTTTATAAAAACATATTATAGTTCAGATGTTATTGGAGCTGAAATAGCAGGAGCTTATAAAAATGTTTTGGCAATAGCAAGTGGAATTTGTGAAGGATTAAATCTTGGAAAAAATGCACAAGCATCACTTATTTCAAGAGGTTTAGTAGAGATGCAAAGATTTGGAAAACACTTTGGAGCAAAAAAGATGACTTTTTTGGGGCTTAGTGGAGCTGGTGATCTATTTTTGACTGCAAATTCTACAATGAGTAGAAATTTTAGAGTTGGTTTAGGACTAGCAAAAAATAAGAGTTTGAAAGATATTTTAGATGAGTTAGGTGAAGTTGCAGAAGGTGTGAAAACTGCTGATGCAATTGATAAACTCTCAAAAAAATATAAAATCTACACACCAATAGCAAATGAGGTAAAACTCATACTAAATGGTAAAAATCCTAAAGATAGTTTAAAAGATTTACTTAAAAATTAAGGAAGAAAATGAAAGCTTTTGTAGTTGAAAAGAATCATAATGATGAAATTATTTCTAGTGTAAAAGATGTTGAAAAACCAATTTGTGGTGAAAATGAAGTTATTATAAAAGCTACATACTCATCTTTAAACTATAAAGATGCTCTTAGTTCAGTTGGAAATCCTGGAGTTACTAGAGTTTTTCCACATATTACAGGTGTTGATGTTGCAGGAGAGATTGTTGAGACAAAATCAAATATCTTTAAAGTAGGGCAAAAAGTTATTGTTACTGGATATGATTTGGGTATGAATACAAATGGTGGACACTCACAGTTTGTAAAAGTTCCAGCTTCTTGGCTTGTATCTATTCCTAGCGCTTTAAGCGAAAAAGAGGCTATGATTTATGGAACAGCAGGACTTACTGCAGCACTAAGTATAAATGAGTTAATAAATAACAAAATAACACAAGAAAGTGGTGATATTTTGGTTACTGGTGCAACAGGTGGAGTTGGTTCTTTGGCGGTTGCAATTTTGAGTAAATTAGGTTTTAATGTTGTTGCTCTTTCTGGAAAAGAAAAAAAGATAGATTTCTTGAAAAATATTGGTGCAAGTGAAGTAGTTTTAAGAGAGGAATTTTTAAAAGATAGCTCAAAAGCTTTTTTGAAACCAAGATTTGCAGGAGTAATTGACACAACAGGTGGAGATATTTTATCAATAGCTTTAAAACAGACAAATTATGATGGAGTTGTTACTTGCTGTGGACTTACAGCTTCAAGTAGTTTAAATACAAATATTTTTCCATTTATTCTAAGAGGTGTAAGATTAATAGGAATTGATAGTGTTGAGTGTAGTTTGGATAAAAAACAAGATGCTTGGGAAAAATTAGCAAGTAAATATAGCGTTAAAAACCTAAATGAAATTACAAATGAAATAAGCTTAGATGGTATAAAATATGCTTATGAAAAACTTCTAAATGGAACTGCTGTTGGAAGATATTTGGTTAGAATAGAAAGTTAAAAATGGGATTTAAACCCCATTTTAATCTCTAAAACACCCATCCAGCTTGAACTAAAAACTTACTGTTTTTATGATTTGTGTATTCACTACTTATTGGTTTTGAGTTTAAACTCCAAGCTATTTGTGTTCTTAAAAAGAAATCATCAAATGATGAATAGTATCCCAAACCAATATCTTGTAGAGTTTTTCTTTGAAATGTTGTATCAAGATTTTTCTCTTGATATACATTTCCCATATCATAAAATACTCCTACTTTATGATTATATGAAGCAATATTAGGAAGTTTAGAAAATAGTTCAAAGCTTGCTATATATCCATTTTCTCCACTTTGTTCACTATATGGATATAGTTTAACTGCATTTGGTCCACCTAAGCTTAAATCTTCACTTCCATCAAGGTTTTTATTTCCTAATACTTTTTGAGCTGTTAGGTTTGTATTTAGTGAGAATATCTCATTAAAGTATATATCATTTGATATATACGTATCTACTTTATTATAGTTTCCATTATTTGGATTGTTATTTTTTGAGCTTAAGTGTCCAGTTGTTAGATTTAAGTTTGCAAACACTCTAGCAGGTAAATTAAGAATTGAGTAATTTTTATCATAATCTAAAGAAGTTACAAAAGAGTTTATAGTTTTATCTTCATATTTATCACCACTCATAAAATCATTCATATCTTTATGGTAGTACTTACCTTTTAAATATAAATTCTCATTTGTAGATCTAAGAAGTGGATAAGATAATCCAGCTTCATATATATTTGAGTTACCTTTAGCATCTAATGATTTATACTCTTCTACTAGATTATAGTTTGTTCTAGTATATGCAAAATCAGATTTTAAACCATAAGAGTTTAAAGGCAGTTCATAAGCTATCTTTCCATTTTTTAAATCAGCACCATTTGAAACTAAACCAGAAATAGAGATTTTATCACCTATATTAAAAGGACTATTTATATTTATCAAACCTTGAACTCTATTATAACCTGTGTATCTGCTTCCATAGTTGTCTGCTACTATATATCCATCAACTCTTTTTGTAGAAGTTGTATCTATATTTAAATTACTACTTCCTAGCTCTTTACCAGCTTCAACTACAGAGTTAGATACTTTTACTCCATTTCTATCATTTATTAAAAGTAATGCTCTTTCTATATCTTTAATATTTATAATACCATTTGATTTTGCATTATCTAAGATAGTTTGCAAAGAGTTATCATTTACAAGTGAGCTATTATTTAGTTTTATCTCTCCATATTTACCTTCAACTATTGAGATAAAAAGGATATTGTCATTTTTAACTAAATCTTGTTTACCCAAATATGCTCGTGCTACAAAGTAGCCTTTATCTCTATAAACTTTTGTAACAACTGCTAATACTTCTTGTATTTGATTAAAGCTTAACTCTTTTCCCATATAAGATTTTAAACTCTGTTTTAACTCTTCACTAGAAACAGCACTATTTCCAGCAAAAGTAAAATCTTTTATCAATACTGTTTTAGAACTATCACTACTTTTTAAACTACCATTTTCTATACCTTCAATTTTTATATCATCTTTTTTTAAAGTTGGTATATCTCTTGGTGCTTGAATTTGTTTTTCTATATTTCCACTATTTATTATAGGTGTTGCTCCTAAAAGAGCAACACTACTTAGTATTGATAAACCAAATACTTTAACTATATTTCTCATCTTAATCCTTTGAATTTTAAAGTTCATCTAAATTATTTACTATATTATCAGGTACTCTTACCCCACCATTTATAACTCTTGTTTCATCTACACCATTAAAAGATAGTGTTCTTATATCGCTATTTAAACTACTTGGTACACTTTGGTTTGAAGATGAGCTTGAGTTAGTACTAGGCTCTATACTAGCTATTACTCTTTGTACTTTTTCATCTACTTTTGGTTTTTGGTTATTGTCTGTTGGTGTTGGTGTTGGATTTACAGAAGCCACAATATTGGCAGTTGTTGTTTTTGAAGTATCAAGTAAATTATAGTTAGATGCTTTGAAACTATCTTTATTTGAAATTGTATATCCAGTAGCAGTTACAACTATATCATCTCCTACATCTTTATTACTAAATATTACTGATGTTGGATTATTTAATACTAAATCTTCACCTGTAACAAGTCCAACTAAACTTCCAATATTACTTAATGTTGCTGTTGTTGTTCCATCATATGTTTTATTATTTGCAGTAATATTTGAGATTGTTAAATCTTTTTTATTTATTGTTAGTTTTCCGTTCACAAATGAAATATTATAATTGTTTGAAGTTAATCCACTTCCACTAATTATATAATTTCCTGCATCTTTTGCTCCTTGAGAAGTTCCACTATAAAGTAAAGTTCCAGCTAATGAACTAGCTGTTTCACCATTTACAAATCCATTATAAGTAATTCCACTTCCTCCACTATATGACACTCCATCATATGTTTTTGAGTTATCATTTAGTGTTGCTGTTAGAGATGCTTTTGAAATATTGGCAGTTGTTGTTTTTGAAGTATCAAGTAAATTATAGTTAGATGCTTTGAAACTATCTTTATTAGAAATTGTATATCCAGTAGCAGTTACATCTATATTATCTCCTACATCTTTACTACTAAATATTACTGATGTTGGATTATTTAATACTAAATCTTCACCTGTAACAAGTCCAACTAAACTTCCAATATTACTTAATGTTGCTGTTGTTGTTCCATCATATGTTTTATTATTTGCAGTAATATTTGAGATTGTTAAATCTTTTTTATTTATTGTTAGTTTTCCATCTGTATTTCCACTTGCTTTTAATATAGCAAAACTATCGCTATTATTAACTAGTTTTATACTGTTATATATATCTGCATCTTTGTATCCTGTAACATCACTTCCAGCTACTTGAAATTTATATTTTGAAAGATCTATAAAACTATGATTAGTTCCAAATATATTAGTTGAGTTGTTGTAAAAAGTGCTTAGATTTTGAGTTGTACCATTATAAGTAGTAGTTTTATCTCCTAGTGTGTACGTTAAAGCTAAAGGAGCTATTGCCCAAACATATTTATTATTTATACTATCCCATTTTATAACTGGTGTTAAAGAAGTAACACTACTATCAGCAACTATATCCCAAGAAGCATTTTTAAATGTTTCACCATAAGACATCTCTTGTGTAGTTTTTCCTGTAACTCCAGAATGTGTAGAGTTATTTCCTACGCCATTTCCTGTATATTTAGTTTTATCATAAAAAGAGTTTGAGATTGTTCCATTATCATTTGCTCCAACCAAACCTCCTGTATGAAATTGTCCAGTTACATTCCCAGTAGAATATGAGTTTGAGATTGTTCCATAAAAGTTAGTTCCAACCAAACCTCCTGTATACATTGTTCCACTTACATTCCCAGTAGAATATGAGTTTGAAATTGTTCCATAATCATTATATCCAACTAAACCTCCTATTCTTTGAAATCCTCTTACATTTCCTGTAGAATATGAGTTTGAAATTGTTCCATGATTTTTTCCAACCAAAGCTCCTACTTGACTGCTTCCTATAATATTTAAATTTTTAAGTCCAATATTTTTAATTGCTGCATTACTATTTGTATATCCAAACAATCCAACATAATTAGTATCATGTCTATTTATATACAAATCTGAAATCGTAAAACCTAAGCCATCAAATGTTCCATTAAAGCTATTTGAAGAATCTCCTATTGGATTCCACCCCAATCCTCCATTTGCTGTATTACTAGCTAAATTTGTATAGTCACTAGTTGATGAACTTAGATTATTTAAAAGATTAAAATAGTAGTTTTGAGTCAGGATATTTGAATTATTTATATTTTGTAGTTGTGTCCAGTTTGTAATTGTATATGGATTTAGAGTTGTTCCATAACCACTTTGAAAAAGTGTGTTTGTAGGTTTATAGAAAGTTTTTAATTGTGGAAGTAAAATAGTATCTATACTATATCCAGCTACATCAGCACCACTTGTAATCCAACCATCTTTCCCTTTAAATTGAGCTAAAATCTCCGCTTTTGTTTTTCCATAAGAACTATCAAACATAGATTTTGTATTTGTTTCATTATCATAAAAAGAGTTTGAAATTGTTCCTGCATTATTTTCTGCAACCAAACCCCCAATAATACCATAATCTAGATTTACACTTCCAGAAGCATATGAGTTTGAAATTGTTCCAAAATCATTTTTTCCAACCAAACCTCCTAAAAAAGATTGTCCATTTAGATTTCCAGTAGTATATGAGTTTGAAATTGTTCCATAAGAGTTATGTCCAACCAAACCTCCTAAAAAAGATTGTCCATTTAGATTTCCAGTAGTATATGAGTTTGAAATTGTTCCCATATAGTTATATCCAACCAAACCTCCTGTATGATTATACCCAGCAATATCTATATTAGTTAAACCAATATTTTTAATTACTGCACTACTATTTGTATATCCAAATAATCCAACATAATCTTGATTTGGTCTATTTATATATAAATTAGAGATAGTAAAACCTAAACCATCAAATGTTCCATTAAAGTAATGTAAATTATCTTCTCCTATTGGATTAAATCCAGTTGTTCCCCATTTTGCTGTATCTGTTTTTGTAACACCTGCATCTATATTACTTCCTAGTTCATATTTTCCATTTAGTGCAGTATTTATCCACTGAAGTTGATATACATTGTTTACTACTACTTTTCCATTTGTATCAAATACTACTTTATTTGTTGTATTAGCTGCTTGAAAATATACTCCACCGTTTGTTTGGTTTGTATTATTTATAGTTGCATTTACATTTATATTATCTGCTTCTAATTTTAACTGTTTATCTGTACCCCAAGTGATATTTTGATTTACAGTTATATTATTAGTTGCTTGCAAGTGTACATTTGTAGTTTCTAAATTATTTTCAATAGCTGTTGCACTAACACTCTCTCCTGTAAGAATATTTCCACCAGTTGATTCTATTAATATATTTGTTGGGTCAAGTAACCAATCTTTTGCAACAACTTTTGTATTTGAAGTAACATTTAATTTCTCCCCACTTGTCTCTACAAACCCACCTTTTGCATTTATTGTTCCATCTATATTTGCAGTTCCTCCATGAGCAAATAGTATTACTTCACTTTGTGTTAATTCATCTAAAGAGTTTACTTCTATTATTCCACTATGATTTACAACACCTTTAAGCAATTCATCTTTTGCATTTGTTGTAAGATATATTTGTCCACCATTTGCAACTATTAGATTTTGATTATCTACAAGAGCATCTAGTACACCTTTATTTACTTTCAAAGATAGATTTTGATTTTCATTTAAAGTTAAAGTTACATCATTTGCACCAACAAGATTTATTGTTCCTTTATGTACTTCTATTTTCCCTTTATTTGTTACACTATTTGCTATAAATGTTGCATGAGTATTTGCTAGGGATTTTATCTCTCCTTCATTTACTATACTAGCAGTTGAGTTTCCTTTAAAGTTATAGTTCCCTTTATTAAAATCTTCATTTGATATATCTTTTGTAGAGGCTACAATTCCAGCTGTATTTACTTTTGCATTTTTACCAAAGAGTACTCCATTTGAGTTTATAAGCCATACTTGACCATTTGCGTTTAATGCTCCATCTATAATAGATTTTTCATTTCCTATTACTCTATTTAAAGTTATAGAGTTAGAGTTTGGTTGATTAAAGTTTACTATTTCATTTGATTTTATAGAAAAATCTTGCCAGTTTATAGTAGCTTTATTTGAGCTTTGGTTTATATTTGTTGTATTTCCACTTTGATTAATAGTTGCATCTCCACTTACAACTGTTCCACCACTTGGAGCCGCATAAAGATTGCAAGCAACTACTACTGAGATAACTGAGTATTTTAAAATACTAAATCGGTTTTTGTATTCATTTTTATAATACATATCTTCTCCTTACTCTGTTTCTATATTACTTTTCTTAATTGTAGATAAAGAGTGTGATGAAGTGTGATGTTTTTTGATTTTTTTTAAGGAATTTGGAAATTTTTAAATGGAATTTAAAAAGAGTGTAAAACTATCTATTTTTTTACTATTTTATAAAACTTAGCATTTGTAATATTTTGAAGAAACTTTGGTTCAATCTCATGTAATGCGATAATACTTACAAAACTATTATCCATATACCAACCTTTGCCAGTATCTGCTATTTTTTCTGTTTCAAACAACTCTATTAACTCATCTTTTGAAACAATAATATCTTCCAAACTAACTCCTAAATATAATTAGATTTGAATCCAACTATCATCATCTATTTCAAACTCTTCTTCTAGTTCATATATAATAAGATTGCAAATCCCCTTATTTGCAATCTCAATCTTTTGATAGTTATGATTTATATAATTAATTAACATGTAATATCCTATAAATTGTTTCCTAGAACTGAATTATAGAAAAAGAGTGTGATGAAGTGTGAAGTTTTTAATAAAAAAATAGTTAAATTTAATATTTTAACTATTTTTTAAAATGTAACCAACACCATAAACATTTAAAATAGTATCTTTGGGAAGTTTTTTTCTTAGATTACTAACCAAAGATTTTACACTATCAAGTGATACTTCAATAAAAATATCACTCCAACAATAAGACATAATATCTTCAATAGTTATATCTTTATTTCTATTTATGATAAAAAGTTCTAGCAAAGAGAGCTCTTTTTTACTAAGTTTTAGCTCAATATCTTTATTATAAAGTTTTTTACTAGTTTGATTAAAATATATATTTTCATCAAATCTTACTATTTTTTCAGAACTTCTTAATAAGTCAATAGAGATTTTATCAAGCATATCTTTTACTTTTTTTAAAGTTGCTGGTTTTATTAAATAGTAATTTACATCTATGTTTATGGCTTCCAAAAGTAAACTGTCGTTTGAGTGTGCAGTTATTAAAACTATTTTTGTTTTATAGTCATTTTCTCTTAATATTTTTGCTAACTCTAAGCCATTTAAATACGGCATATAAATATCAAGTATCATAACATCTGGTTTATTTTGCTGATAGATTTCTAAAGCTTCTTTACCATCATTTGCAGTAAAAACCTCTTTAAAATAGCTAGAAAAATACTCCAACATCTCTACTTGTATAGATTTATCATCTTCTGCATAAAGCAAGGTAAAATTTTTCAAATTCTCTCTCAAAACTCTTTTCCTTTTGGTATTTCCAAGATAAAGTCTATTCCATTATCTTTATTTTTAACTTTTATATCACCTTTAAAACTAGTTTGCATAATAAGTTTAGATATATATAGTCCCATTCCTGTGCCTCCGCTTTTATGTTTTGTGGTAAAGTATGGTTCAAAGATTTTATCTATAATATCCTCTTTTATACCACCAGCATTGTCTTTTATACTTATAAAATAGTTAATATCATCTTCATAAATATCTATATTTATATCTTTTTTTTCTATATTTCTCTCTTTAAATATATCTATTGAATTTGACAAAATAGATATTACAACTTGCATAAACTCACTTTCATAAGCATTTATATAAATCTCTTTTTTATTTATATTTAGCTCTACATCTTTTAATAAAGTATTTAAAACCTTAAAACTTTTTTCTATAGATTGTGATATTTCAAAACTCTCTTTAGATTTGTGAGGATTTAAGAACTCTCTAAAAGTATCTATTGTATTTGACATATGATATACAGCTTGTGATATATCATTTAACCTATCTTGTAAATATTTCTCATCATATTTTTTAAGTTCGATACTTCTATCAGTGTTTAAAACTATTGCATTTATTTTCATGAGAGGTTGTCGCCATTGATGTGCTATATTATCAATCATTTCACCCATAGAGGCAAGACGATTTTTTTGCATAATCTCTTTTTCATATAAAATTCTTTTTTCAAGCTCTTCTTCAATTTTTTTTACCATTTTTACTGCACTATTATTTATTACAGAAATCTCATTTTTAAACTCATCTTCTTTTAAAGTATTATTTTTTTCTAGACTATAATTTTTCATACTCTCTTTCAATTTTATAAGTGGTTTTAAATTATATTTTATTAAATATGAAGATAACAATAAAGAAAAAATAAAGAAGATAGCAATAAAAACTAAAAATTGATAAAATTCATTTAAAAGGTCTGAGTAAATAGATGAAAAAGTATAAAATACTTTTAACTCACCTAATTTTGATTTTAAAATAGTATCTTCTAAAATCATATGGTAAATTTTTGAATTTTGTATATCGCTATTTATATTTTTATATACAATTTCATTGTTGCTATTTTTTATCTCAATTCCAACTAGCTCTTTATGTAGTTTTATACTCTCATTTACAATCTCTTTTATATTGTTTTCTAAACCTAGAGTTAAATTTATAGAGATTATTGGAGATATAGTTTTTATAATTGAATCTATCTTTTCATTTTGAAGTAAAAATAACTGGTTTGATACAATAGAGTAATTTTTATATATAAATATTGATATAAAAATAGTAAAAACAAAAATATTGATAATAGCTATTTGAGTCACAATACTTAAATTTCTCATCTTATTTTTACCACACTAAATATAGAGTTTTGAAGTTCAATTTTACTATTTTTTAAAGCTTCAAGATTTAAAAATATATCTACTTTTGAAGTTATAGATAGTCCAAAAATAACTCCTAAATCTAAATAACTATTATCATAAGCAAAAGTAAGCCTACTATTATTTGTCAAGATTTTTGATATTTCTAAAATTTTTTCATCTTTTCCTAATAATAAAATATATGCTGTGCTTAATTTATTTATATTAAATTCACTATATTTTAAACTATTTACTTCAAGATGATAATCTTTTAAAGATTTATACTCTTTTACTATCTTATCTTTTAAAATTTCTGTTATGTTGTAGTCTATTTCTTCATACAAAATTGTAAGAACTACGCTATTTTTTATAAGCTTATCTTCAAAATTATTGTCTAGTAATATAATTTTTGGAAATACTTTTGCCTGAAAATCTAAAAAATTTAGATTATATACACTATTTGCAAAGAGTGAAAACTGTAAGAAGAGTATGAAAACTATTTTTTTAAAAATCATAACTAAAACTTGTAAACCAAGTTCTTCCTTCCCTTAACATCTTCTCATCTTTAGTTTTACTACCGTAATAATAGTACTCTTTATCTAATACATTTTTAGCTCCAAATGATAGTTTGGAATCTTTTGAGAATTTATAGGTTAGGGTTAAATCTGTTAATAAAACATCATCAATCTCTGTTCCATTTAATAGATTTTTCTTTCCATAATATCTTATAAGTGGACTGATTGTAAATTTTGAACTCAAAGGATAAATAAATCCTAAAGTAGTTGTAAGTTTAGAAACAACAGGTGTATTAATATCAAAATTATAATAGCTATTTTTATATTCAAATATATTATAGCTACTATTTAAAAATAGTTTTGAACGATTTTCAAATAGTTTTGAATACTCTAACTCTAAACCATAATTATTTTCATCATCACTTTTATTAATAAATTTATATTTATTTGTATCAAACTCTCTTGAATCAATACCATTTTTATATATTGAATAGAATAGATTTAATTTAAGTTTATCTTTGTTATCACTGTAAATATATATTAATTCAGCACTTTCTATCTCTTCATTTTTTAAATCTTTATTACCATAAACTCTTAGATGTCCAACCATTGAATCTTCAATAGAAGATGGTATTTTGCTAGATTTTGAGAGAATAAATTTATATATATTTTTATTATCATTTGAATAAACTGTTCCTAGTTTAAAGCTTTTAGCATTATCAAACTCTTTAAAATCATCAAGTTTTGCTAGAAAAGAGAAGCTTAAATTTTGACTATAAGAGTAAGTATCATTAAAATAATAAGAGATATTTGTTTTATCTTCTATATTTGAAATATTTCCATCTTTACCACTTAATTTTGTAAGATATGGTGTATTTGGAATATATGAGTTTCCAATAAAACTTCCAATCTTATAATCTTCATCAACATTTGTATAAAAATCATTTTTTACAGTTGATTTTCTTGAAAGATGTACTCCAAAATCAATTTCATGATTATTAAAAGTACTATTTTTTATTAAAAAAGATAGATATTTATCTCTTTGTGCAAAATCTAAATTAAAATGTGGATTATATAAACCTAGATTATTTGGTTCGAGTTTATAGAAATATGTATTAAATTGATAATTATTTTGTAAAAAACCTATTTTTGATTCAAGAATATTATTTTGTGAAATATCTTGTACATATTTTAATTCACTTGCAATAGTTTCATATTTTGAATATCCATCATCATTAAAATCTAGTAAATTGAAAAAACCATAGTTATTTTGTCTATCACTTTTTATGTATCTATTTGAAAATTCTAAATTATCATTTTTAAAAGATAAGAAAAACCCAACATCCTCTTTACCCTCTAAAGACTCTTTTTTTCTATCAAAAGAAGTTCCAAACTCTTCAGTACTCAAAGTTGCACTTGGAGCATCTACTTTTTTATTATCTTTTAAATAGTAAAAACCTAATCCCATATCAAATGAGCCTAATTTTTCACTTAAAGATAAAGATGTAAATCTTTTATCAAAGCTTCCTGTTTGAAAGCTAATGTTATTTGAGTTGTTAATAGAGCTTTTAGTGATTATATTTATACTTGCAACAAAACTATATGGATTGTTTAAACCAAATGTTGAACCTTTTGATATCTCTATTCTATCTATTAAACTAATAGGAAAATTTTCAAAATTATTTGCACCAATATTAATACCATCGATAAAAAATCCAACTTTTTCATATACAGTGTTTAAAGGTTGGGATTGTCCACGAACTGATATAAAAGGAGCAAATGCAGTTCCTGAGTATGTTTGAATCCCTGGAATAAAATCTAAAGCTTCACCTAGTGTATTTATTCCAAAAGATTCTAAATCATCTGCATATAAAACAGTCATTGCTGATGGTTTATAATCTATATTTAGATTTGTTTTATCACTATAATTATTTAGGTTATCTAATAAATTTCCTATCTCTTGTGAAAATGAGCTTATTGCTAAAGAAAAAAATAAGATAAGCTTTTTTATATGCACTTTTATTCACCTAAATAATGATTTTTTAATATTATATTTTAAAAGAGTGATGAAGTGTGATATTTTTAATAAGATTTTGGAATTTACTATTTTGTATCTAAATCTATATTATCATCAGTTGATTCATCTAAAAGCTTTTGACTATAGTTCGTTTCTCTTCCTGTTTTTAGTATTTTTGCTTGCTCAACCCATTGGTTTGCTCGTACATAGTTTGGAAGATTTAAAAAATTTTCTATCCATTCTGCATTTTTAGTAGACCAAATTGATATTTGTTCAAAATGATAAATTCCAAGTTTAAATAGTTCATTTTCTATATCTTCATCAATACCTTTTATTTTTTTAAGATTATCTTTTTTATTTGATGAGCTTAAAACCATTGGCTTGAAGTCTAAACTAGCACTTTTATTGAAAATAGGATTTATTTTAAACCTATTCTTCTCGATAATATTTGTATCCCTATTTTTAATACTTTGTATAGAGTTAAATTTCTCTTTATTCCCTTTTCCTATAATATAACCAACAACTAAACCTAAAATAAATGCAACTGATAAATTTATAACAATATATTGTGCGATTTCTACTAGCATATTATTAATCCCCTATAATAAATTCTACTCTTCTGTTTATTTCTGACAATCCATTTTCATCATCTTGTGCAATTGGTCGTTCATTTCCATATCCAACTGCTTTAATTCTATTTTTATCAATACCAAAGCTCTCTAAAATCTCTTTTACTCTATTTGCTCTATCTTGAGATATTTTTTTATTTAGCTCTTTATTTCCCCTTGAATCTGTGTGTCCACCAATTTCTATAGTAAAGTTAGTATTTTGTTTTAAAACATTACTAAGCTTTTCTATAAGAATTTTTGATTTTTCTGTTGGTTCTACGCTTCTTCTTTCAAAAGAAATTTTATCTGTTATAAAAATATTATTAATAATAGATTGTACATTATCTTTTGATAATACTTTATCTTTTTGCTCACTATTTTGTTCTATTTCATCAAAATTTTCATTTTTTGTAACATTATTTTTATTTAAATCAATTAGATTCTCTTTTTTTTCATAAATATTAGTTTGTATTTCATATTTATCTATTTTTGATATAACAGTTGTTATTAAATCTTTATGATTATTATTTTTTAATTCACCTTCTAGGAGCAATCTATTTCCATCAAAGATTATTTTTGAACCATTTTCAAAATTATCTTTTAGAAGTTGAGTAAGTTCAGAAATTTGTCTTAATAAATCTTTGCTAACCTCACTATTTTCTAAAATATTAATATCTTGAGTGGCATTTATTTTTAAGAAATCAAGAACTTGTTTTGCAACTTCATCACTTGAAAATGTACCACTTAGAAATAAAAGATTATTATTTTTAGAAATAATAAATTCAGATGGTTTATAACCAACTTTTTTGAAGAAATCTTCACTAAAGAACTTAAAGATACCTTTTTTATCTTTTAGTTCTATATCTTCTTTTTTATTTGTAAAATAATCTTCATAACTAAAAGTATATATAGAAACTATGTTTAAAGATACAAATAAAATCAGTAAAATAAAAATCTTCATAAAAATTGACATTTTGTCCCCCCCCCCCATCTTTTTTTATTGCTAAATTTTAGAAATCATCAAAATCTATACTACCTTTTGAGTAGTTTACTACATTTCCTTCAAAGAAGTTTGTTCTTTGGTCATTGAAACTTGCATATCCATCTACCCATGGAATAGGGTGTTTTACATTGTACTCTGGTTTATATCCAACTGCGTCTAATCTTTTATCTGCAAGATATTGAATATATTGTGTAATTATTGAATCTGTAAAACCTAAAATCTGACCTTGAGTAATATATGCTCCCCAAGATGATTCAAGTTCAACAGCTTTCCTAAACATAGTTCTTACAGTCTCTTCAAGTTCTACTGTAAAAAGTTCAGGTCGCTCTTTTCTTACACTATTTATCATATTTTGAAAAAGTAAAAGATGTGTTACTTCATCTCTTTGAATAAATCTAATCATTTGAGAGCTTCCAAGCATTTTTCCACTTTTACCAAGAGCATAAATTGCTGCAAATCCAGCATAAAAATATAATCCTTCTAAAATTTGATTAGCAAAAAGTGCTAAAAGTAGTTTTTCATCAGTTAATTCCCCATTTGATAAATCTTCATAAACTCCAGCAATATAAGTATTTTTTTCTCTTAATTTAACATCTGTTTTCCACATATCATAGATTAAATCTGTATTATCAGAAATACTCTCAACCATTACAGCATAAGATTTACTATGATTTGCTTCTTCATAAGATTGTCTGCTTAGACAAGCATTTATCTCAGGTGCAGTTATATATGGATTTATATTATCCATTAGATTATTTGTTTGTAAAGAATCCATAAAGATTAATTGACTTAATACTAAATCGTACATTCTTTTTTCTGGTTGCGTTAAATACTTATAATCTTTTGCATCTTGAGTCATTTGAACTTCTCTTGGAAACCAAGTATTTGCTTCCATTGTGTCCCAAAGATTTAATGCCCATTGGTATTTCATTTTTGTAAAATTTATCATACCATCAGAGTTTCCACCAAAAACTCTTCTTTCGTTTAAACTCTCTTTAGAATCAGGGTTATATATAGTTTTTCTTTCCATTTCATTCCTTGTATGCTAGTAATTTTATATTTTTATTTTTAATTTGATTTTACTGGCAGCCAGCACACTCCATACTTCTATCTTCAACATCATTTTTTGCTTCTGGACTTTGACTTCTTAAATAATATGTTGATTTAAGACCTAGTTTCCAAGCTAGAGTATAAATTTCATGTAGGTATTTTCCACTTGCTTTATCTAAACTCATAAATATATTTGTTGATTGTCCTTGGTCTATCCATTTTTGTCTTATTGCTGCTGCTTTTACAACTTGAAGTTGGTCTATTTCAAATGCAGGAGTATAAAAAGACCAAGTGTCTGGGCTTAGTTTTGGAGCTACTACTGGAATTAGACCACTTAGATTTTCTTCAAACCATTTTCTTTTATAAACAGGCTCAATAGCTTGCGTTGTTCCAACTAAAATAGAGATAGATGATGTTGGAGCAATAGCCATTAGGTAACCATTTCTCATACCATCTTTTTTTACTTTTTCTCGTAAGAACTCCCAATCACAAGAGTTATCAAATAAATCTTTATTTACTATAGCATTTACAGCTTGTGGAGTGTGGTCGTGTGGCATAATTCCTTTACTCCAATTTGAACCATCAAAAGTAGGGTAAGAGCCTTTTTCTATTGCCAAATTTGAACTTGATAAAATAGTATTGTATGAAATACATTCCATAAGCTCATCTATTTTTTTAAAATGCTCATTACTTCCCCAAGATATTTTACTGTTTGCCAACATCTCAGCTTCCCCCATAACTCCAAGACCAATTGCTCTTGATTTTAAGTTTGTAGCTTTTACTTTTCTTAATGGATAAAAATTTAAATCAATCACATTGTCAAGCATATTTACAGCTATTGGCACAACTCTTTTTATATCTTCACTTGTATTTATTCTTGATAAGTTTATACTTGCAAGATTACAAACAGCAGTATCTCCATCTATTTTTTGTTTTTCAACTATAAATATTTTTTTACCATTTATACTGTCAAGTGCAGTTACTTTATTTGCTTTTTTTATAATTCCACCATCAACTACCACTAAATCTTCCTCTTCAAAAGTTTTGATAGTACCATCTTCAAACTCTACTTTTATTTTATAGTGATTTGGATTTGTATTTTGAAAAATTTCTGTACAAAGATTTGAACTTCTTATATGTCCTGCATGTGGATTTGGATTTGCTTTATTTGCACTATCTTTGAAGCATAAAAATGGACTTCCACTTTCAAAATATGAAGTTAAGATTTTTTTCCATAAATCTTTTGCTTTTATTCTATTTTTTGTAACACTATCACTGTTTTCATAAGCTATATATTTTGCTGTGAATTCTTCACCAAAAGATTCACTTAAATCTTTTACTTCAACAGGGTCAAATAGTGTCCAATGAGAGTCTTCTAAAACTCTCTCCATAAATAAGTCACTTATCCATAGTGCTGGAAATAAATCGTGAGCTCTTCGTCTTTCTTCTCCACTATTTTTCTTTAAATCAATAAAATCCATAATATCCATATGCCAAGGCTCAAGATAGACTGCAATTGCACCTTTTCTTGTACCTAATTGATCAACTGCAATTGCAATATCATTTGTGATTTTTAAAAATGGTACAGTTCCACCAGCAGCACTTTTATGACCATCAATAGAACCACCAAGGCTTCTTATTTGATTCCAATCCCATCCAATTCCACCACCATATTTAGATAATAGTGCCATTTCTTTATATCCGTCAAAAATACCTTCTATATTATCAGGACTTGAGCCTATATAACAAGAACTAAGCTGATGTCTATTTGTTCTAGCATTACTTAATGTTGGAGTTGCAAGCATTACTTCAAATTTAGAGATAACATCATAAAACTCTTTTGCTTTTTCTTGTTTTTTCTCTTCATTTTGAGCTAAAAACATAGCAATAGCCATAAACATTTGTTGTGGCAACTCTATTGGTTCACCTTTACTATTTTTTAGTAAATATCTATCGTATAGAGTTTTAATTCCAAGATAATTAAATAAAAAGTCTCTCTCTTGTTTTATGTAAGAGTTTAAATCATCTAAATCATAACCATTTGCCAAGTTTGGAATAATTCTTCCCGCGTCTATACCAAATTTAATATACTCTTTTAAATGTCTGTAAGCCTCACCTTTTACTCCATAAGTTGCAATTCCAACTCTATGATATAAATCATATAAAAAAAGTCTAGCTGCAACAAAAGTCCAATTTGGAACATCAATATCAATTTTTTCAACCGCTGTTTTTATTAAAGCATCTTGAATATCACTTGAATTCATTCCATCAATAAATTTTATATGAGAGTCAAGTTCTAATTCACTTTGACTAACTCCGTCAAGTCCTGCAGTTGCTTCAATAGTCATTTTTTGGATTTTTGTAATATCCAAAACCTCTTTTCGCCCATTTCTTTTTTGAATCATTATTGTCATTTAAAATCCCCTATTAATTAAAAACTCTATTGAAAATCTTTTCTACATTTTTTGTATAGTAGTCAAAATTAAAGCACTCTCTAATCTCATTTTCACTTAAAGATTTACCAAGTTCATCATCTGCAAGTAGATATTGAAGATATAGGCTCTCACCTTTTTCATTTGTTGTTGCTTTTCCTTGTTGTATCTCTTGCCATACTCTCATAGCATTTCTTTGTACTATTTTGTATGCATCTTCACGGCTAACACCTTTTAGTGGAAGTTCTAGTAAAACTCTTTGAGAAAATACAAGTCCACCAGTTAAGTTTAAGTTTTTCATCATATTTTCAGGCATTACAGTTAAATTTGCTATTACACTATTCATTCTGTGAAGCATAAAATCTGTTGTTATAAATGCATCTGGTAACCAGAATCTCTCTGTTGAAGAGTGTGAAATATCTCTTTCATGCCAAAGTGCAACATTTTCTAAAGCTGGAGTTACATAAGCTCTAATCATTCTAGCAAGTCCAGTTATATTTTCAGTTAAAATAGGATTTCTTTTGTGTGGCATTGCAGAACTTCCTTTTTGCCCAGCTGCAAAATACTCCTCAGCTTCATAAACTTCAGTTCTTTGAAGATGTCTTACTTGTACTGCAAATTTTTCTACACTTGAAGCTAAAAGTGCTAAAGTTGTAGCAAGTCTTGCGTATCTATCTCTGTGAACTACTTGATTTGAACAAGGTTCTGGTTTAAGTCCAAGCTCAGCCATTGCGTACTCTTCAAGTTCAAGTGGCGCATGTGCAAAATTCCCCATAGCTCCAGATATTTGTCCAACTGCAATAACTTCCATAGTCTCTTCAAGGTTTTTTAGATGTCTTTTAACTTCATCATACCAAACAGCAAGAGTTAATCCAAAAGTTATTGGCTCTCCATGAATACCGTGGCTTCTTCCAACCATTAGAGTATATTTATGCTCCATTGCTCTTTTTTTGATACTCTCTAAAAGCATTTGCACATCTTTTATGATAATTTCTAAAGAGTCTCTCATTTGTAAAGCAACTCCAGTATCAACTGCATCAGAACTTGTCATTCCATAGTGAAACCATCGTGATTCAGCTCCTAGACTTTCAGATACACTTGTATTAAATGCTATTAAATCGTGTTTTGTAATAGCTTCTATCTCTTCAATTCTCTCAACACTAAATTTTGCATTTTTTACTATTTTTTCACAATCTTCATCTGGAATAAGACCCAATTTATTCCAAGCCTTTACAGCTGCTTTTTCAACTTCAAGCCAAGCTGCATATCTTGCTTCTTGAGTCCATTTTGAACTCATCTCTTCTCTTGCATATCTTTCAACCATAAAATACCCTTCTAATCATATTTCTATATTTTTTATTATATTATTTTCAACAAATTTGAGTTTGTATTGTATCCAAATAATATAAAATCAAACAAAAACTGGAGATTAAAACGTGCCATTTACACTTAAAAAATTCAAAGCAATTAAAGACAAAAAGATTCAATTTTTTCTTGAAGATGATTTGGGATATAGCCCTAAAATAGCACAAAAACTAATAGGAAAAGGAAGAGTTTTTAGAAGTGATATGAGTGCTTTTAATCCAAGTGAAATAATTGATTGTGATGAGATTTCTATTGGAGTTTTTGAAGGAGTTAGTAGGGGTTTGAAACCACTTTTAGAGTTTAAAGATTTTGCTATTTTTGATAAACCAACTCATCTTATGGTTCATCCAATATCAAAAAATACTCCTTATTCTTTACTTGATGAAATAAGATTTCATTTTGGAGAGGATGCAAATTTGATTCATCGTATAGATGCTGAAACATCAGGACTTGTAATTGTGGGAAAAAATAAAAAGAGTGAAATTGAGTTAAAAGAGATGTTTCAAGATAAAAAATATCATAAATCATATCTTGCTATTGTTTGTGGAAAAATAGAAAAAGAGATAAAAATAGATAAAAATATTGATAAAGAGGGACTTTTAATAGGTGTAAAAATGAAAACTTGTCAAAAAGAAGAGGGTGGAAAAGAGTCTGTTACTATTATAAAACCTATTAAATATAATAAAGAAAAAGATTTGACACTTATTGAAGTAATCCCGCTAACAGGTCGTCAACATCAAATAAGAGTCCATCTTCACTCAATTGGTTATACAATTTTAGGAGATCCAATTTATGGTATTGATGATGTAAATGCAGAAAATTATCTAAATAAAACTTTAAGTTTAGAAGATAGATTTAAAGTCACAGGTTCAAGTAGACTTTGGCTTCATGCAAACTATCTGGAGTTTATTTATAAAGACATAACTTATAAAATATATTCAAAAAACAGAGATTTAAAAGATGAATTCTTTTAAAAAGATAGAAGATTTTAATCTTCTATTCTTATCATAGCAGGTTTTTTTAGAACTACTTGAGAGTGTTCAAGTTCATTTATAGCTTTTAAAATATCTTTTTCAATACAAGTGTGAGTTGTTAAAAGTAGGTTTGCTTTTTCATCTTTTTTTGATTTTTGCATCATATTTTCTATCGATATAGAATTGTCTCCAAAAACTTTTGCAACTTTTGCTAAAGTACCTGTCTTATCTGCAACTTCAAGTCTTAAATAATATTTTGTTCTAATCTCATCTTTTGGCATTAAAGTGGGTTTTGTCCCTACTTGTTTTTCAAATCCAAGCATAGGAGAGCCTTTACCTTTTCTTGCAATATCAATTATATTTGCAATAACTGCGCTAGCTGTTGCATCTCCGCCTGCACCTGCTCCATAAAACATAGTTTCACCAACTTTATCTCCAACAACAGAGATTCCATTCATAACACCATCAACTTTTGCTATCATTTTTTCTTCAGGGATTAAAACAGGGTGAACTCTAAGCTCTATTTGATTTCCTACTTTTTTTGCAATTCCTAAAAGCTTTATATTGTACTCAAACTCTTTTGCAAACTCTATATCAGTTTTAGAGATATTTTGGATACCTTCGATTAAAATATCTTCTGGTTTTACATCAATTCCATATGCGATTGAACCTAGAATTAAAAGTTTATGAGCAGTGTCAAAACCCCCAACATCAAAAGTTGGATCAGCTTCTGCATAACCTAATTCTTGAGCTTCTTTTAAGATAATATCATAAGCGATACCTTCATTTATCATCTTTGTAAGCATATAGTTACAAGTTCCATTCATAATCCCTTGAATAGACTTTATATTGTTTGCACTCAAACCATCTCTTAGAGCATTTATTATTGGAATTCCACCAGCAACTGCTGCTTCAAATTCAAAAGGTGTATCACTTGCAAGTTCTTGAAGCTCATATCTATGATATGCCAATAAAGCTTTATTTGCAGTAACCACTGCTTTACCATTTTCTAAAGCTCTTTTTACTATCTCATAAGGTTTTTCAATTCCACCCATAAGCTCAACAACTATATCTATGCTATCATCTTCTAAAACTTTTGAAACATCATCTGTAAGCTCTATTTGCACATCTCTTTTTTTATTTAAATTTGAAACTACTCCAATAGTAGGAACAATTTCAACTCCAGCTCGTGCAGTAATAATATTTTTATTATCTCTTAAAATATTTACAACACTTGTTCCAACTGTTCCTACTCCAATAATTCCAATTTTAAGCATATATTTATCCTTTTAAATGGTTCCCATTAAAAAAAGGAACCCTATTTATATTTTTCTACTCTAAAGTTTTTAAATATCTTTTGATATTTTTTGCAGCTTGTCTAATTCTTTTTTCATTTTCAATCAAAGCAATTCTTACATACTGGTCACCATAATGCCCAAAACCAATTCCTGGACTAACAGCCACTTGAGCCTCTCTTAAAAGTTGTTTAGAAAACTCTAAACTTCCTAAATGTCTAGCTTTTTCAGGTATTTTTGCCCAAATAAACATAGATGCATTTGGTTTATCCATAACCCAACCAGCTTCTGCAAATGCTTGAAGCATAACATCTCTTCTTTTTTCATATTTAGAAACTATCTCATCAACACAATCTTGTGGACCATCAAGTGCTACAGTTGCTGCAATTTGAATAGGTGCAAACATTCCATAATCAAGCCAAGATTTTATTCTTTTTAAAGCACCTACAAGTTTTTCATTTCCAACAATAAATCCAACTCTCCATCCAGCCATATTGTATGATTTACTTAATGTAAAGCATTCAACAGCAACATCTAAAGCACCTTCCGCTTGAAAAATAGAAGGAGTTTTATATCCATCAAATGTAATATCAGCATAAGCAATATCAGAGATTATATAAAATCTTTCTTTTTTAGCCATTGCTACAAGTTTTGTATAAAACTCTGGTGTAACAGTTGCACAAGATGGATTGTGAGGGAAGTTTACAACTACATATTTTACTTTTGGAATTGACTCATCAATTGTTTTTTGAAGATTTTTAAAAAAAAGTTCTTCATCTACTTTAAACTCATTATCAAATACCAATTCAAATTTATGAATTGCAGCTCCATTTAACATAAAAGCATATGAGTGAATAGGATAAGTAGGATCTGGAACAACAGCAACATCACCAACATTTACAATAGCTTGAACTAAGTGAACATATCCCTCTTTTGAACCCATTGTTGCACAAGCGTGTTTATCTGGGTCTAAGAAATCTACATTATATTTTCTTTTATACCAATTACAAATAGCAAGTCTTAATTTATAAATTCCAATACTAGCACTATAACCGTAGTTTTTTGGCTTACTTGCAGCATCTTTTAATTTATCAACAATATGTTTTGGAGTTTCTCCATCTGGATTTCCCATAGAAAAATCTATAACATCAACTCCAGCTCGTCTAGCTTCCATTTTAATAGCATTAACTTCTGCAAACACATAGTTTGGAAGTCTTTTCATTCTTTCAAATTCAATTTCGTCAAACATTTTACTACTCCTTAGTAATATTTAAACCATTTTTTATATTTGTTAAAGCATAAAAATCATCAATTTTTATAAATCTTGTATTTGTTGGAATATCAACTCTAAGATTTTTATGCAAATTTTCACTCTCAAAAACATCAATTACATTAAAACTATCATCATAAAAAATAATATTTGGGTACCAGTTATTTCCTACGTTTGAATCAATTTTGATTGCATCTGTATTTGCAATTTCCAAAATATATGGCTTAACTGGTTTTTTTAATGAAACGCTAGCCTTTGTAACTAAATCTTCAGCTTTATAAATAGAAGATTTTTTTGAGTCAATATAATAACTCCATTTATTGTTACCCTCTTTTTTTATATCAACAACCCTACAATTTGCATTTTGTAGCTCTTGAGATAACCTAAGAGGGTTTATGGCGGCTGCTGTTTGTACTTTTATACTCCATTTTAATTGGTTTTGTGAAACACTTTGATTTATTGTTACAAAATTTTGTACTCCTATTGATTTTAAAATATCATTTATATTTTTAAAAGATTTTTTTGGGTTTGAGTTAAATATAAAAGTTGCTTCAATAGATTGAGTAGAACCTAAAGAAAGTTTTAAAAGATTGTTGTTTTGTAAAGTTTGAGAAATTTTTGCATAATCAAGACTTCCATTTGTATAAAAATAGCTTTGATTTTTAAAAAGAGTATTAATCAAATTTCTATGAGTATTGAAATCACTACTTCCAATTATGCCTAAAACAGCTTGATTGATATTTGCATTCAAGCTTAGGCATAAAAATATTATAAGTAGTAGTGTTTTCATATATTTTCCTTTTTATCTTTTTAAATTATATATTAAAATTGCAGCTGCTGAGCTTACATTTAAAGAGTCAAATTCATGTTCCATTTTTATTGAAACTTTCAGGTCTAATTTTTTTGCTACTTTTGGACTAATTCCAGCGCCTTCATTTCCTAAAATTATTGCGACTTTATCAGTTTTTTCGATTTTCCCATATTTTTTTAAATCGACTCCATCCGTTGTTGCACCTATTAATGTAAAACCAGCATCGATTAATTCACTTGCTAAATCTACACTTCTTGGGTGAATTGCAAAAGGTAAATCAAGTAAAGCTCCAGCACTAGTTCTTATAGTTCCAGAGTTGCTTATAGTTTTTATATCGGCTGCAATCATTCCATCAACTCCTAAAGAGTAAGCAGTTCTAGCTATTGCTCCAATATTTCCTACATCTGTAAGACCATCTAAAACTAAGATGAAATTCATATTTTTTATATCTTTTAGAGGTGCATAAACATAATCGCTAAGTTTTAAAATAAGCCCTTGGTGATTTCCACCTTTTGCTAAAGCTTGAGCTTTTTGGTTATCAACTTTGTGAATTTTTTTATTTAGTTTTGCAAATCTTGAAAAAAGTTTACTATCAATCTCTTTTGATAAAAAAATCTCTTCTATTAAATCTTGGTGTTTTTCAAGCACATATAAAACTATCTGTTTTCCGTATATTATCATTTTTTCTCGTTTAAATTAATTTTGGATTTTATCCAATAATTCTTGATAAATTTCTTTTACACTAGCTCCTGTAAGCTTTGCTATTAACTTTGCTTTTATTTTTGGAGCAATATCAAGCGGTAAAATATCATCTAATTCAAGATTAAAACCAAATTTCTCTTTTGGTTCAACTACTACAACCCATTCACCTTTTATTTCAATATTTTTTAACTCTTCATATAGAGTTTTTGCACTATTTTTATATGTTTTTTGATAAAACTTACTTATCTCTTTTACTAAAAATATTGTTCTATCTGGTTCTTTTTTATTTAATTCTTCAAGAAGTTTTAAAAGTCGATGAGGTGATTCATATAAAATTCCAACTCTAGAACTATTTAAAACCTCTTCAAGTTTTGAAGCACGACTTGCTCCTTTATGATCTAAAAAACCAAAAAATGTAAACTCTGTACTACTAAAACCACTCATAGCAAAAGCTGTTAAAATTGCATTTGCTCCAGGGATTACATCGAAATCAACTTCGTTTTTTATGCACCAATCAACTAAACTAGCACCTGGGTCACTAATGCAAGGCATACCAGCATCGCTACAATAAACAACATTTTTAGTAAAAGTATCTTTTGTTAAATTGTTTAATATCTCTTTTTCATTGTGAGAGTGAAAAGATTTGAACTCTTTTTGTGAAAAATCTAACTCATATTTAAGAGCTAAAAGATTTAGAAGTTTTTTTGTGACTCTTGTATCTTCACAAAAAATTAGTTCCGCTTCCAATAGAGCCTTTAAAGACCTTTTTGAAATATCTTCAAGGTTTCCTATTGGTGTTGGAACTAAGCACAACATAGCAATAAACTATTTTGCCATATTATATTTAGCTTTGAATTTCTCAACTCTTCCAGCAGCATCAACTAATTTTTGCTCTCCTGTAAAGAATGGATGACAATGTGAACAAATATCAACTCTTAAAGTTGCAACATTTGATTTTGTCTCAAAGCTATTTCCGCATGCACAAGAAACTTGACATACTTTGTAATCTGGATGAATATCTTTTTTCATTCCAATTTCCTTTTAAAATATTAAACGTCTAAAAAAAGAGCAAGTCTTTGCAAGTCCTTTAATAGACTTTTGAACGGCGATTATATCGAAAAATACTTAATAATCTCTGAATTTAAGCTAGGAATTATATTTGAAACTCTATTTGTAAATTGACCTTTATTGAAAGTATTTTGTCTTTTTGCAAGTTTTAGAGTATTTTGAATAATTTTATCTTCTAACTCTTGTTTTGATATTTTGCCATCAAGATACTCTAGCGTTTCTACTATTCCTATACTTGCCATACAGTTTGGGCTTCTTGTATATTTTTTCTCTAAATATATAATTTCATCAATAAGTCCAGCTTTTATCATCTGTTTTGTTCTCAAGGCTATTCGATTTATTAATTCATCTTTTTCCCATAAAATCTCAAAAATCGGAAGGTTTGCACATAGAGCAATTTTAGGATTTTTCAAAAAATATTCACTTGGAGTTAGTCCACTTTGTTTATAAATTGAGTAGGCTTTTTCTACTCTATATTTATCATTTGGTTCAATTTTTTGCATATACTCTTTGTCTAGACTATAAAGCAAATTATAAGCATCATTTAAACACATATCTAAATTTGTATTTTCTTTTAAACCATCGCTTATTCCGTCAACTAATGCTTTGAGATAAAAGCCTGTTCCACCTACTATAATTAAGTTTTTCATATTTTTTTCTGCATACTCTTTTGCATTTTTATACAAATTTAAAAACTCAATAACATCAAATTTCTCATTTGGAAAAATTTCATCTATTCCAAAATGAACTATATTGGCTCGCTCTATTTTTGTTGGTTTTGCACTTGCAATATCTATATCTTTGTAAACACAAAGAGAGTCCAAAGATAAGATTATAGAGTTTGTTTTGTGTGCAATTTCAAGTGAGAGTGCTGTTTTTCCTGAAGCTGTTGTTCCTATTATTGCTAATTCTTTCATCTACTCAACTTTTTTTTTGTAGCTCCACACTGTTCAAGCTCTTTTATAATATCATTTATCTCTTTGTCTTTTTGTGCAAGTTGATCCAAAAGTGTTGATATATCAGCTGTATTTGAGTTATCTATAGATTCATCTATTTTTGTGCTACAAGCTGTAAAAAATATAGAAAAAAGGCTTAAAAGTATTAGAAATATATATTTTTTCATAATTAATTCCCGATTAAAATTTGATTGATTATAACCAAAAAGCATTAATTTACTCATTATTTGATAAAATCCAGCCCATGGAAAAATTAATAAAAAAAATAAAAGATTTTAGTGAACTAGTGATGTTTAAGCACTCTGTTTTTGCCTTACCATTTATATTTATAGCAATGGTTGTATCTTCATCTCAAACAAATGGAACTGCTTGGTTTGGATTTAAACTTTTGGTTTTGGGAACTTTATGTGCGGTATTTGCACGAAACTTTGCAATGGGTTTCAACCGTTTTATGGATAGAGATATAGATGCTTTAAATCCACGAACAAAAAATAGACCAAATGTAGATGGAAGAATATCTGCAAAAGCTATGTTTGTATTCTTTTTGGCAAATGCTTTTGCATTTATTTTAGTAGCTTATTTTGTAAATGATTTGGCTTTGATTTTATCACTTCCTATTTTGATAATAATTGGTTCATACTCATACTTTAAAAGATTTTCTTATTTAGCACATATAATTTTGGGTATCTCTTTGGCACTTGCTCCTATTGCTGGGGTTGTTGCTGTTAGTGAGAGTATTCCTTTATGGGTGATATTTTTAAGTATTGGAGTTATGTTTTGGGTTGCTGGGTTTGATTTACTTTACTCTCTACAAGATATTGATGTAGATAAGAAACTAGGACTTCACTCAATTCCTTCAAAATTTGGTGCTAAAAATACGATGCTGTTTTCAAAAATATTCCACGCTCTAACAGTTATTTTTTGGCTTTTATTTGTGATATATTCTCAAGGCTCATATTTTGCATATTTTGCAGTTTTGATTGGTGCTTTGATGCTATCTTATGAACACTATTTAGTTTCAAAAGATTTTAGAAAAATAGATAAAGTATTTTTTACTGTAAATGGTTACTTAGGAATAGTTTTCTTCTTTTTAATAGTTTTAGATAATATCTTCTTCTAAAATTTTTAAGTAAAATTAGGATAAACTTCAATCCTAATTTTTCAAGTGCGTCTGTAGTTCAACTGGATAGAATACTCGGTTTCGACCCGAGGGGTTGTGGGTTCGACTCCTACCAGGCGTACCACTTTATAAACTCAAATAATCTAACACCATATATAAAACCCTTATAAATAAGCCTTTTAAACAATCGTTAATCTGTATTCATCTATAATAATCTAGTACAATCTAATATAAATTGGGTCTTTTTTTGGGTCGTTGATAAAAAAATCTAAATATTTTATGAATTTACGACCCAATTTAAAAGTAAAATTTAATAGATATTAGAGTTCTACTAATCTTATACCTCATCATACTAAAGCCTATATTATCGTATTTATAAGATAAATTGGGTCGTAAATTTTGAGTATTTATAAAAAGGTTTAAAATATGGCTTCAATTAACATATTAAAAGATATCCAAATCAAACAAGCAAAACCAAAAGAAAAAGAGTATTTCTTAAATGATGGTGGAGGGCTTAGAATTTCTATAAAACCAAATAGTAATAAAATATGGGAGTTTAGATATACATATAATGGAAGTCGTAGAAAAACTACATTTAAAAGCTACCCTATTGTAACACTAGAAAATGCAAGAATAAAAAGAGATGAGTTTTTAGATTTAATTGCTAAAGGTATTGACCCAATAAATAAAACTAAAGAAGATAAGCAAGAGCAAATTGTAGATATAAACGGAATGTTTTTAAATGTTTCTAATGAGTGGCTAGAGAGAGAAAAAGAAAGAATAGCACCAAGTACTTTTAAAGATAAGAAAAAAGTATTTGAAAAAGATATTTATCCATTTTTCAAGAATACTCATATAAAAGATATTGAGCCAAAAGATATTATAAAAGTAATAGATACAAAACAATTACAAGCCCGTGAGGTTGCTTCAAAGATATTTAATTATTTAGATAATCTTTTTAGATATTCAGTTATGCAAGGTTATTGTAAAAGAAACATTATCCAGGATATAAGAAAAAGAGATATTTTAAAACCTGAGAAAGTAAGACATTATTCAAAAATTACAGATGAAAAAATATTAAAAGAATTGATAAATGCAATCTATTGTTATAATGGTAGCCACTCCACACGAAATGCTTTAAGATTAGTTTTACATATTCCCTTAAGAGCTGACAATCTATGTAATTTGAAATGGGATTATATTAACTTTGATGAAAAAAGCTTAACTATTCCAAGAAATGAAATGAAAGTAAAAGATACAAATTTAGAAGATTTTAAAATACCTTTGAGTGATGAGGTAATAAATATATTAAAAGACCAAAAACCATTTACAGAACACCAGGAATATATATTTTTAGGTAGAAATAATAGAAGTCCAATAAATAAAGAAAGCCCAAATAAAGCTCTTAAGTTAATGGGCTTTGATGATGAATTAAATAATAGGAAAATTACATCACACGGTTTTAGAGGTACATTTAGGAGTTTAATTGATACTTTAGATTTAGATAATAAATTTAGTTTTGAAGTAAAAGAAAAAGCACTAGACCATCACGAGATAAGTGATACAGTAAGAGCATATACACATAAGGCTGATTATTTTGAAAGACTTAAGCCTTTAATGGATTTTTGGAGTGATTATATAACTGAATTAAAAAATAAAGCTTTTTAAATGAATATAGATTTAAATATTATAGAAGCTTTAAAATGTTCAGAAGTCAATATGAAGACTTATAAAAACGATATTATTGAAGTACTAAAAAAAGCCGATAAAACTTTAAAGAATATAGAAAATCATAAGCATATAAGAACTGATAAACATTTAAGAAATGGATTAAATAAGTTAAAAAAACTTTATGATGATGAAACATATAAATCTGAGAGATGGATAGACTTTTTAATGTATTTAATAGGTTGCCGGTTAGTTACAAATATTGGAGCAGATGAAATAAAACTTATAATATTATCATATAGGAAACAGAATAATAAAATTAATGAAAGAGTAAAAAAAAGATTTAAAGAGTTTATAAATAGTTTAGAAAATGTAATAACAGATAAAGAGCATATAGACAATAAGCATTTTATTAATATAAAAGAGCATATAGGAACAATGCACAAAAACGATATTGTAGATTTAGCGATACATAATATAACACATATTATAGTTATTAATGAATTAGAAAATATTACAGAAAATGAAATAATAAAAATAAAAGGTATAGAAATTATCAATTCTAAAGCTAAAAGATGTAGGACATATTTAAAAAAATCTATTGAAATAGTAGAAAATACATTTAGAAATCAACCAACACAAAACAAAAGAATAAAAGGTTTACAAGAATTAATTTTAAGCTAAAATTAATAAATAAGAAAATTTTGTAATAGTACACTAAATATGATTTATTGAGATACTAAAAATTTAAATTAATTTTTTTATATATAAAATGGTGTGCCAAAAAATGACTTTTTACACTTTTAATTTTTCCAAAAAAACGTATTTTATTTATTTTTAATTTTTATTAGAATGTATGTATAGGTTTAATATGTACCTAAATAGATTAGTAGGAGTTAAAAAATGAGTGCAAATATTTATATGAGTAGTGATATTCAAAAGTTTATGAGAGCGGGGCAAGTGGCTCAATACTTAGGAATAGGAGTAAGTACTGTTTGGGCTTATAGTAAGCAAGGGCGTATAACAGCTAAAAAACTAAGTCAAGGTGTTACTGTATTTTCAATAGATGAAATTAAACGAGAATTTGGATTAGAAGATATTATAAACAAATCAAATCAAGAAAGTAATATAGATAACTAAGTTTATATTATGAAGATAATACCAACAGAACAACAAGAACAAAACCTAGTTATAAAATACTGTGAATTAAAGCAAATTCCAGTGTTTCATATACCAAATGGAAGTTACAAAAGCTTTACAGCTAGAGTTAAATCTAAACAAGAGGGATTAAAAGCAGGTGTTCCAGATTTAATGATACCAATAGCTAAAAGTATTTATCACGGTTTATTTATAGAAATGAAGCGTTTAAAAGGTGGGAGTGTTTCAGAACACCAAAAACAATGGATAGAACTATTAAATAAGCAAGGATATAGAGCTATTATTTGTTATGGAAGTAGTGAAGCTATAAAAGAGATTGAAAGTTATTGTAAAAAGTAAAAAAATAACTTTTTATTTATAGTAAAAAAAGTTTCAAAGTTAAGTAATAATTAAGTTTAAAAGCACTTTAAGGTTTGAAAAAACACCACTTATAGATTAGTCTAAGGCAGTCTAAGTAACAAGTAAAAATTGACACCTTCAAAATGCTTAACTAATTCGACTATTACGAGGCTTGATTAAAGTTCGGTATAGTGATTTAAGAATTGAAAGTCTTAATGTAGCAAAGCTTTTGCTTTAATGAAACTTAAAAGTTATTATAATTAATCGTCGCACTTTTTAATAAAAATAACTAAATAGTAGAATTAAATTAGTTTGAATTTTTATCAAAATAATTAAGGCTCAATAATGTTCTATTGTTATGAAAGTATATAAAAGGAGGGTAGGTCGAATTACTATAGTTTGGTGATTATGAACACCGACCTTATAGATAAATTTTGACAAAGTCCTATATTAGGGGAGTACCCTTAATGGAAACTAAAAAATATAAAAGACTTAATGTAGAAAAATTAAAATGCTTATATCGTTTAATAGTTTGATAGAGTGCAGTAGATAACACTTAAACCATTAAAAAAGATTAAAAATATTTAAATTGTTTCAATCTATATTTACTTTGTATTTCCAAAAAGTTTCCAAATGATATGGAAATATAAAAAGGTACTTCCTAGAGTTTGAAGTGTACGAGGGTAGTGCTAACCCCGATTATCAGGGGGTTTAAGCCAAATATAAAAGGTAGCCAAAATAATATAATGGGTTCAATTAGCCATTAATAAAATATAAAAGGGTAGTTAACAGATGAGTAAACTTATAGAATTAAATAGTGAAGTTGAAATATATATCAAAGCTTTACAAAACAATAAACAATATAAAAAATCATTTGCATTTATTGATTATTGTTTATGTTTAAAAAATGGGGACCATTATTCAACACGTGAAAATGCTAAACGTTGTAATATATCATCAACAACAGCTCACGAATGGAAAAAAGATTATGAAACTATAATAGATAATATAGAGTGTAGAGATGAATGATAATAAAAGAGTAAGCCAAAGAGAATTGGGGCGTTTAACTAATTGTGTACATCAAAATATATCAAAACTTGTACAAAAGGGTATTCTAGAAGTTGGAAAAGATAGAAAGTTAGATTTAGATAGTTCTTTACAACGATTAAAAGATTTTAACTATTTAGATGAGAATAATCAATTTAGAAAACCAACAGTTGCAAGAGATGAAAAAGGGCAAGAATTATACACAAGTCCTAGTCCTTTAAGTGTTGAAGATAAAAAACAAAAGGCTATTAATCTAAATATGGAAATTGAAGCTTTAAAAAATCAGATAAAGAGTAAAGAACAACAATTAAAATATGATGATTTAGAGATGGTTAATCAAGATGAGTATATTTCTTATAACCTAAAAGAGTTTAATGATTTACTTCAATCACGCCAAAAAGCCTTAACTCAATTAGAGTTAATATTAAGTGATGAGTTAAGAGAGTATTTAACTGAATTAAATAGCATAGAGAAACAAATATCTAATAGATATAGAAAAATACTCAATGAATTATCAAAAAGCTTTTTAGAGCTTCCAAAAGGTTTGAGTGAGTGTATAAATGATGATGAATATAACAAAGATGATATTATTGATATTTATGTATATGAAATCAAATTCATTTTAAAAGAGCATTTATCAAAAGTTGGTCTTAGATTTAATGACTAAATCAAAAGTTTTAAAAGATTTAGAAGATTATATAAAAGATTTTAATGATAATAATGATTTAAAATTAAGCTATGACACCATAAGAATAGATTTTTCAAAACAACATAAACTTACAAAAATAAAGGCTTTGGGAAATTGGAAAAAGATTAGTAAAAGCAATAGGGCTATATTTTCAAGTCTTAGAAAAAAGATAATAGATGATGAGGTAACAAGTGTTTATCAACTTGAAAACTATAATATCTTTTATTATAACAGCAATAAGGATAAGCCACGTTATAGATTAGCAACTATGGTAATATTTGGATTAAAACAATATCATAAAGAGCCTACACCTCATCACATAATAGAAAATCTACTATCTATACTAAAAAATATAACTAGTCTTGATTTATGTTGTGATATGAAACAAAAACCAAATATTGATAATTTAAAAGGTAAATTTAGGACTAGACAATATTTAACAAAGGAAAAAGTTAAAACAGATACTCACTATATCAATAATACTAATATTTTAATGTTGGATAGAGTTTGTATATACAATAAAGCTAAAAAGAATGACTTAAAAGGTAGGTTATACAGAATTGAAGCAACTATATCAATTCCAAATATAAAAGCCTTAGCGTTGCCTTTATATGAGTTTAAACATATAATAGAGTTATTGGTCACCTTTGATAATAAAAATACACGCCCAAAAGATACTGTTTAACAAATAAGGATTAATTTAATGGATAAAGCACTTAAAAGAGAATTTGAAAAAGGTTTAAAAGAGATATTATCAAAATATGATATTTTGAAAGATACAAAGGTAACTATAAATTATAATGAAAAGCAAAAAACTAAAAATCATAAAGTTAAAAAATATGAAGCTATTTTTTTAGTTTAAGGGAGAGCGTTCAGAGTTTTGTGTCAGTAACTGATAGTTCCTTTTAGCATAGTTAATCTTACTAATCCTAATTTGCGCCAAAAAGTACAGGTTGTGGAACTTATTATTTTAACTTAGATACTTTTAAATTCTGAGTATGAATTTTAGTTACCTCTACAATGTATCCTTTTTCTATTGTAAAATATTTAATCTATATAAAACTTACAAAAAGAGTTAAAAAGTATTTAATTCTTCTTGCAGTTCTTTTATTTCTTTCTTATCTTCTGTCATTTTAGATTCATATTTTTTTATCTTATCTGTTTTATTATCTGTTTTATTATCTGTTACTGCTTTTTCATAATCTTCTAAATGTTCGGCTAGGTCTTCTTTTTTATCATTAATTTTATCTTTTAAATCTTTGATTAATTTATCATTAGTACAGTATTTGCGAACTTTATCTAATGCAGTTTCTAAACCATCTACTTTAGAAATAATATTCATTTTTTTTGCTGATTCTAACTCTTTTTCAAGTTTACAAATTTTCTTTTCACAGCCAATTAACTCATCACAATTCACTAAAGAATTTGCTTGAATATTAGCACCTATTAATAACAATCCAATAACTTGAACTTTTAACATTTTTTTTAACATAAATAAATCCTTTTAAAATAAATATAGAGTTTAATTGATAATTATATCTTTTTTTAATTAAGACTGATGGCATTATAAGCTTTTTAGTACAGGTTGTTGAACTTCATTTTATAACTTAGATTATTTTAAATTATTCATTGCAACTTCAACTTGTCCTAAGTCGTCACTTATCTTATCAATTTTGTCATTTTTTACAAAATCTGTACAACCTAAAACATCTAAAAAAGCAACAAAACTATCTTAGTATTTAATTGCTGTTTCATTATTTTGTTTAATCTTTTTTTTATCCATATTAAATTACCCTTTAATCCATTTTAATATACGGTTTTACTGTTTCAGCTATTTTGTCAATATCCTTAGCCTTTATATAATTTTCAAGCCAAGATTTAACCCAATAAGGTATATTTTGAGAACTACCCCAGTTATTTAAAGAGCCTGGATTTATATCAAGTATATTCGCAAATTCTTTTTTAGATAAATTTGCATTTTTTAGTAATTCATTAAATTCTTCTTTTTCCATAATACACCCACTTTTAATTAAATAATGATGTAATATTAACATAAGATAATTAAAAAATGATATTTGCACTTGACATATTAATTATATAATGATATTATCTCGCTTTAAAATCATTTAATAATGATATAAATGAGTTATATAAAAATAAAAGGATTATATTTTACAATGGAAAAAATAGAACTGGATTTTTCAAAAATCGCAAATGATGAAGATATTGAAATGGAAATAGAGCCTAAATTGAAAGGGCTTATTTTTATTTTAGATAGCTTATTTTTAGTTGGTAATGCGGGTGAACATAAATTTCAAAAAGAGGGCTTTTTTGCTTTACATAGTTTAGCTTCAACAATACTAGATGATGTATATGAGTTAAAGGAAAATGTTGAATATATGTATCAATCAATACATAAATTTAGAGATATAAAAATAGGAGTTGAAAAATGAAAATTAAAGTATATATAAAAGACAATGTTTACAAGATAGTTACGGTTTTAGTTATTGATGATATAAAAAAGATAGCTAGTAAATATGAAAGATGGGAATATGTATTATAAAAAGATACAATTAAGGGTTTTATTTTAACCCTTTTTTTAATATAATCAAATCATAAAATATTTAGAATTTACATACAAAATATTAAAGTGGGTCGTAAACTGGGTCGTTATAATATTTCAATATATCAGGAGTAACGTAAATAATGTTATTAGTTGATAGTTTTTCTATTCCTACCAGGCCATTCAATAATTTAACTTACTCTAATACAATCTAAGCAATTCGATAAAATAGGCTTTCAATCAACTTTAAAATATAAAAATCAAATTTAATTACAAATTGCAATATTCCTTTATATTTTTACTCTCTTTTGCTAAGATTTAAAAAATCTTTCAAGCAAGGAAACAAAATGCAAGATTTAATCATAAATGAAAACAGTATAAAAGATAAAATCTACACTATACGAAATATGCAAGTTATGTTGGATAGAGATTTAGCAGAGCTTTATGGTGTTGAAAATAGGGCTTTAAAACAAGCCGTAAAGAGAAATATAGATAGATTTCCACCTGATTTTATGTTTGAGCTTACAGATAAAGAAATAGATTCTCTGGTATCACAATTTGTGATACCATCAAAAAAGTATCTAGGAGGAGCAAAACCTTTTGCTTTTACAGAACAAGGTGTTTCAATGTTTAGTGCTGTTTTAAGAAGTGAAGTTGCTGTAAATGTTAGTATAAAAATTATTAGAGCTTTTGTCGAAATGCGAAAACTAATCTCTCAAAATATAGCTTTGTTTGAGAGATTTGAAAGAATAGAAAACCGCTTAACAATCCATGATAAAAATTTTAATACACTATTTAAAGTCTTAGAAGATAAAAACAATATTCCAGTGCAAAACATTTTTTTTGATGGACAAATTTACGATTCTTACAGCTTTGTAAATGATTTACTAAAACTTGCAAAGAGTGAAATAGTTTTGATAGATAACTATATAGATGATACGGTTTTTACTTTGTTTAGTAAGTATCCAAATATAAATTTTATAATCTACACTTCAACAATTTCAAAATAGATGAGTTTGAAATCTTTAAATTTAGATGAGATTTTAAATAAGCTAGAAGTCTAAAAATCAAATATGCTACAATACAAACTTTAAAAAATAAATCATAGGTAATTTATGCAAGACATCTCACTAGAAACATTCCTTTTTGCTGCAATGCTTACTTTTTTGGCAGGATTTGCTACATCTATTGGTGCTATTTTGGCATTTTTCTCAAAAAAAGATAACTACTTTTTGCTATCAATTGGTATGGGATTTTCTGCTGGAGTTATGATTTATGTATCGTTTATGGAGATTTTAGTTAAATCAAGAGAATCTTTTACACAAATATATTCAAGTCCTATTACGGGCGAGGTTTTGACAATTATTTGCTTTTTTATAGGAATAATTTTAACAGCCTTTATAGATAAGATAATACCAGAAGATTTAAATCCACACGAGCCAAAAAGTGACAATCAGCTTCAAGAGTTAAAACCTGATACAAAAGCTTCACTAATAAGAAATTCAAAGCTAAGAAGAACAGGAATTTTCACAGCAATCGCAATAGCAATTCACAACTTTCCAGAAGGTTTTGCTACATTTGTTTCAGCTTTGGAAAACCCAACAGTTGGTATTACAATCGCATTTGCAATTGCTATTCACAATATTCCAGAAGGAATGGCAGTATCTTTACCAATTTATCACGCAACTGGAGAGAAGAAAAAAGCATTTTGGTATGCAACACTTTCTGGACTTGCAGAGCCACTTGGTGCTGTTATTGGGTTTTTCTTGCTTCTTCCTTTTATGGGTGCATCTACTTTGGCAATTGTTTTTGGAATTGTTGCTGGAATTATGGTTTATATCTCTTTTGATGAACTTTTACCAGCATCAAGAGTTTATGGAAATGCTCACACAACAATAGTTGGAATATCTTTGGGAATGTTTGTAATGGCTATAAGCCTTGTATTGTTTAAGTTTATCTAAATAAAAAAGCCCAATTCCTAAGAACTGGGCTTTTACTTGGAAAATAATAAATCTTATAACCTAGATTCGTATCTTCTAAGCATATATAATTTTTTAAGCATTTTCTTTCTAGCAGAAATTTTTTGTTTTTTTCTGATTTCAGTCATTGGTTCAAAATATCTTCTAGCTCTTGTTTCTGTAACTATAAGGTTTCTATCACATTGCTTTTTAAATCTTCTATACGCTTCGTCAAAAGATTCATTATCTCTAACTTTAATGCCTGGCACTAAAATCACCCACTTTCTTTTTAAATTTGAGCTTGGATTATAATTAAATAAACTTAATTCCTATTTAATCTATATTAGAATAGAATAATTTTTTAAATATTAAGGAATATATTATGAACTTAACACATATTGATGATAATAATAGACCAAAAATGGTAGATGTTTCAGGAAAAAATGAGACACATAGAATTGCAGTTGCAAGTGGAAAGATTACTATGAGTAAAGAAGCTTATGATGCAATTATTGGAAATGTTGTAAAAAAAGGTCCAGTTTTACAAACAGCAGTAATAGCAGCAATTATGGGTACAAAAAAGACAAGCGAATTAATACCTATGTGTCATCCTCTACTTTTGAGTGGAATTAATTGTGATATAGAAGAGTTTCCCCAAACAAATAGTTTTAAACTTTTTGTTACAGCAAAACTAAATGGACAAACAGGTGTTGAGATGGAAGCTTTAACAGGTGTTAGTGTTGGACTTCTTACAATTTATGATATGGTAAAAGCTATTGATAAAAGTATGATAATTTCAGATATTCAGCTTGAAAGTAAAAGCGGTGGAAAAAGTGGAGATTTTAAAAGATGATAGATTTAAGTGATAAAAAATTAGAGTTAAACTACCCTTGTAGTTGGGAATACAAACTTGTTGTGCTGGAAACTTGTGATATTAAGAAAAGTGTAAAAGAGGTTATTTTTGAACGAGAACATAACTTAAAACCTTCAAAAACTAGCTCAAAAGGTAAATTTAAAAGTTACAACTTAGAGATATTAGTTCACAATGATGATGATAGAACTGAGATTTTTAGACTTTTTGGTGAGCATTGTGATATAAAAATGGTGTTGTAGATTTTTATAAATCTACTAACTCCCTTTTTAATATCTCTTGATTTAATTTTTTGATAGCAGTTTGATAGATTTTTTCTACCTCTTTTGTATCTTCTTCTTTTAAAAGAGTTTTTATTTCATCTATATTTTTGCCTTCTTCAAAAGCTATAAAAGTTTTGTACTCCCTTTTTGTAAATTTTCTTTTTAATATTTCTTGAAGTTCATCTTCACTTTTTAGAGTTCCTACAAGTTTTGTTATGTGTTTTGTAATTGAATTTGTGAAATTCATAGTTTAATCTTTCCTTTTTTTAATTTTTTCTTTTTAGTTTTCTAGCCAATTTTCTAAATTTTTTATATCGCTATGTGATGTCATATCTAACATTATTGGGCTTATTGATACATAGCCATTTTTTATAGCTTCAAAATCACAAGAGTTATCAAGACTAGGTTTCCAGCTTAATGGATGAAGTCCAATCCAGTAGTACTCTTCACCCCTTGGATTTGTATGTCTATGTGCATCATTTCCATACACTCTATATCCAGCCTTTGTGATTTTTACACCTTTACAATCTTTTGTTTTTAAAGGTGGAATATTAACATTTAAAAACTTTCTTTCAGCTAGTGGAAAAGAGCCATTTTCTATTCTAGTTACAAGTTCTAAAATTACCTTACAAGCTAGTTCAAAGTTCCAATCAACAACAATACTTCTACACATATCTTCACAAACTTGTGATACAGCAATTGCTGGAACTCCATGAATTACAGCTTCCATTGCGGCACTTGCTGTTCCACTATATGTGATATCTTCTCCCATATTTGCACCGATATTTATACCACTTATTACTAAATCAGGTCGGTAACCATTTTTAAAAAGATGCCCTAAAGATAGGTATATACAATCTGTTGGTGTTGCATCATCTATTTTATAGTACTCATCATCAACACTTATAAGTCTTAATGGCTTATCCAAGGTTAAAGAGTGACCACATGCTGATTTATTTTTTGCAGGTGCAACTACCATAACTTTTGCTATTGGTGTTAAAGCTTTTATCAAAGCTTTTAGACCAACTGCATCGTATCCATCATCATTTGTTAGAAGAATTTTCATCATCTATTATATATGCTCCTTTTATATTGTGAATTAGTTTTTCAACTGCATTTGATACTTTTATACCACTTTCAAGCTCTAAGTCTGCTAATTTTGATTTTATTATTACTTTTAATTCTCTTTTACCTTGATTATTTATTACTAAATCAAATAGGCTGTAAATAGAGTTTTCATCTTCTGAAAATGGAAGAGCAATAGTTAATGGCGGTTCTATTATCTCTTTTGCTTTAATTTTTATTTTCTCTTTTTGAGCATCAAAAATAGTCTCTATTTTTAAAACACTCATTCTTGTAAATTGGTCATTTTTTGAGATTCTAACTTTAAAAGCTATTGGTTCATTTAAATCAAAATTCTCTTGAAGATCTTTTAATTTATCCTCAAATAACATAAATTCAACAGTTCCATGAAAATCCAAAATTGATACAATTCCAAATTTAGAACCTTTTTTTGATATTTTCTCAGATATTGTTTCAATCTTTCCAACAATCAAAATCTGGCTACCATCTGCTAACTCATCTATTTGTGAAGATAAAGTATAGTTTATTTTTTCTATTTTATCTTTGTACTCATCAAGAGGATGACCTGAAACATAAAAACCAAGACTTGCTTTTTCAAGTTCTAAAATCTCTTTTTTTGAATATTCAGGTAAATTATCAAGTTCAATTTCTATACTTGTAAGCTCTGTGCTATCTCCAAATAGAGAACCAGATGACATTTTTTTTGCATTTGAAGCTTTTGAAGCACCATCAACTATTTTTTCTATTTGACTTAAAAGAGCATTTCTTGAATATCCAAAACTATCAAAAACACCTGCTTTTGCTAAAGATTCTATAACTCTTTTATTAACTTTACTAGCATCTATTCTTGATACAAAGTCTGATAAATTGGCAAAATTTCCCTCTTCTCTTGCATTTAATATTGAGTTTATAGCAACATCTCCAGCACCTTTGATTGCACCCATTCCAAACATAACAACTTCTCTATCATCTACTACCCTTGCTGCAAATACTAAATCTGATTTATTTATATCAGGTGGGAATAGTTCAAGTCCTAATCTTTTTACTTCATCAACATATCTTACAACTTTATCTGTATTATCTTTTTCAAGTGTTAAAAGTGCTGCCATAAATTCGGCTGTGTAGTAACATTTTAAGTAAGATGTATAAAAAGTAATCAAAGCATATGCAGCTGAGTGAGATTTATTAAATCCATATCCAGCAAATTTTACAATTAAATCAAAAAGCTCTTCTGCATAGGCTTTTGTAAAACCTTTTTCTACTGCACCATCTGCGAATTGACCTTTTAGTTTATCCATTTCCTCTTTGATTTTTTTACCCATAGCACGTCTTACTAAATCGGCTCCTCCTAGAGAGAAACCTCCTACACTTTGAACAATTTGCATAACTTGCTCTTGATAAACAATAACTCCATAAGTATTTTCCAAAATAGGTTTTAGTGCAATTTCTAGCTCATCATGGAAATAATCAATCTTTGCCCTTCCGTGTTTTCTTTCTATAAAGTCATTTAGCATTCCAGATTCCATAGGTCCTGGTCTATAAAGCGCAAGAACGGCTACAATATCCTCAAAATTTGATGGTTTTAATCTTTTACATAAATCTTGCATACCATCTGATTCTATTTGAAATAATCCTAAAGTATCTCCAGTTTGTATTAAATCATAAACACCTTTATCATTTACATCAACAGTTGCAAAATCTATTTTTCTACCATGTCTTTGCTCTATTAGTTTTAAAGCTTCATTAATAACTGTAAGAGTTTTAAGTCCTAAAAAGTCGAACTTAATCAAATCTACATCTTCAATATATTTTCCATTGTATTGAGTTGCAAGTGTGTCAAGTCCACTTGGTTTAAAAAGTGGAGTCTTATTCCAAAGTGGCTCATTTGAGATAACTACTCCAGCTGCATGAGTTCCAGCATTTCTATTTAATCCTTCAAGTGCAAGAGCATATTCCCAAACTCTAGCTGCTAGTGGGTCTGTTTCACAAAGTTCTTTTATCTTTGGCTCTTTTTCCCAAGAGTTTTTCAAATCAATTCCCAACTCATCTGGAATTAGTTTTGCCATAGCATCAGCTTTTGCATAAGGCATATCTAAAACTCTTGCAACATCTCTTATAACTCCTTTTGCTAGAAGTTTACCAAATGTGATAATTTGTGCAACGTTTGCTCTTCCATACTGATTTACAACATAATCAATAATTTCACCACGACGACTTTGGCAAAAGTCCATATCAATATCGGGCATTGATACTCTTTCTGGATTTAGGAATCTTTCAAAAAGTAAACCATAAGGAATAGGGTCTATATCTGTAATCTTTAAACTATATGCAACTAAACTTCCAGCCGCACTTCCTCTTCCTGGACCTACAGGAATTTGCATATCTTTTGCAACTTTAACGAAATCCCAAACTATTAACATATATCCTGGAAACTTCATATTATTAATTATCTCTATCTCTGTTTCTAGCCTATCTTTGTACTCTTGATGTTTATCTTCAGGTACAAGTTTTAATCTATCTATAAGTCCAACTCTACACTCATGAGCAAATAAAACCTTATCATTTTCCAAAGAATACTCATTTTGAGGTTCAGGGATTTCTATATTTAGTTCTTTTAATTTATCTCTTGTAAATTTAAAGTTTGGTGGAGTTGGATTTCCTAATTTAATTGTTAAATTGCATTTATCTGCAATTTCTTGAGTTGCTTCTATGGCTTCTGGAATATCAGCATAAAGTTTATATATCTGCTCAGGAGATTTTAAATAAAACTCATGAACACTGTGTCTTAATCTATTTGGGTCATCATAAAGTTTATTCATAGCAATACACATAAAAGCCTCATGTGCATCAGCATCTTTTTGTTCTAAATAGTGAGTATCATTTGTAGCAACAACTTTTATTCCAGTTTCTTGTGAAATTCTTAAAATCTGGTCATCTACAAAATGCTGGTCACCAATACCATGTCGCATAATTTCTAAATAAAAATCATCACCAAATATCTCTTTGTATTCAAGCGCTATTTTTTTTGCTTCTTCATATCCTTTTGCACCATTTTTAACATTTCTCTCATTTTGAGTATTTAGATGCCAGTTTACCTCACCTTGTAAACAAGCAGCACTACAAACAAGTCCTTTGGAATGATTTTTTAAAAGTTCTTTATTTATTCTAGGATAGTAGTAAAAACCATTTATATAAGCTTGCGAACTAAGATACATAAGATTTTTATAGCCTATCTCATCTTTTGCATATAAGCATAAGTGAAATCTTTGTCTATTTGTCTTATCTCCTAAATCTTGACTGTTGTGAATATATGCTTCCATTCCAATGATTGGTTTTATTCCCTCATTTTTCATTGCATTATAAAAATCTATTGCACCAAACATATTCCCATGGTCAGTCATAGCAACACTTTTCATGCCAAACTCTTTTAATTTTTTTGCAAGAGGTTTTATTTTGTTTGCACCATCAAGTAATGAATATTCTGTGTGTAAGTGTAAATGTGTAAATTGTGGTATTTGTGACATATTTTATAAATCTTCTATTTTATTTTTTAAGTAAAGATTTTATCTAAAATTTTATTGAGAAGATATTAATATCATATAAGCCCTAAGAGAGCTTATATTAATTATGCTAGAAGACCTGTTTTAACTTGGTGATAAATATCATCACCTTTTAAAGTTTTTACAATTTCAAGTGCAAAATCAATAGCAGTTGCTGGTCCTCTTGATGTAATTACATTATTGTCAGTAACCACATTTTTATCATCTTGGTAGCCATCATCTTTTATTTTTTTCTCAAAACTAGGGTAACAAGTATAGTTTTGGTTTAAAACTCCAGCTTTGTGAAGAGCATAAGGCGCTGCACAAATAGCTCCAATTTTTTTGTTTTTCTCTTCAAACTCTTTTAAAAGTCTTTGTACATTATTGTCTTCTGCTAAAGTAAAAGCATTTGGAAGACCACCTGGAAGAACTATCATATCAAAATCACTTGAATATACTTCAGTTATTTTTTTATCCATTTCAATTTTTATGTTATGAGCACCTGTTAAAATCTTGTCTTCAACTCCAGCAGTTACAACTTCGATTCCTGCACGGCGGCAAATATCAATAACTGAAATTGCCTCTATCTCTTCAAATCCATTTGCTATTGGAACTAAAATTTTTGCCATAAATTTATCCTTTTTCAATAGCTCCTATTTAAAAGGGAACTAATATTTTTTAACTACTTTTAACACAATTTATAAAAAAATGTTAAAGTAGTAATTCCTAAATGGCTTCAAGAATGAAGCTTAACTCAAATTTGAAGCTTATTATATTGAATTTTCGTTTATATAAGCTTTTATAAAGGATATATAAGTAAATTTTAAATAAAATCTTAGGAATTTAAAAAGGGGATTGTAAATGTCAAAACAGATTTTAAAATTTGCTATTTTTGTATGTTTTATAACTATTCTTTCAGGTTGTACTCAAAAAAACAAAGAGGTTCAAACCGAATCAGATAAAGTAAATCAGATGAAAGCTGGTATGAATGTTGCAAACTATAAACAAGAGAATATCACAGTTCAAAACAGTTTAGAAGCAACTATCGCTTCTCTTGCAACACAAATGATGGTAAATAAAAAACTTGATACAAGCAAGCCATTAATTGTAACTTCTTTTGTAAGATTAGATCAATTCAAAACAACTTCGGAGTTTGGAAGAGTTGTTGGAGAAAGTATGATTGATGAGTTATCAAATAGAGGGTTTAATCTAATTGAATTTAGAGGTCAAATGGCTATTTCTATAAATGATAAGGGTGAATATTTTTTAAGTAGAAAACCACATGAGCTAAAAAAAGAGGTTCCTAGTACTTATGTTGTTGTTGGAACTTACTCAAGACAAAATGGTAAAGTGATTTTAAATGCAAGAGTTATTGATAATATAACTGGAAAAGTAATAACAAGTGCAAGATCAACTTTTATTCATGGATTATCTCAAGATTGTACAATGTTTGGAGATTGTCCCCCTATGAGAACTATAAAAATTGTAAAAGAGAAATAGTTTTATGATTTTTAAAAACTTAAGAGTATTTAGATTTTATCTATCTTTAATACTCTTAACACTTTTTTTAGGCTCTTGTGGAGCATATAAAGACCCAATATCAAAAAATACAAATTTCGATTCAATGATAAACGATATGGTAAAAAAATCAGCTATTAAGATAAAGAGAAATGTATCTTATGATGAGGTTGTTTTAGTATCGGATTTTGTAAATCTTGATAACTTGAAGAATAGATCTCAACTTGGTTTTTTACTATCAAATCTTTTAAAAGATAGATTATCATCTTTAGATGTTATTGTAAAAGAGATAGAGCTTGGGAAAGAGTTCGAATTTGGACCATCTGGTTTTAATCTTTTAACTAGAGAAAAAAATAGAATTTTAAGTGATAATGTGAAATCAAGATATGCAGTTGTTGGGACTTACTCTATTTCTAACAAAAGTTTAAATCTTTTTATAAAATTAATAGATATAAATAGTGGAAATATTCTTAGTTCATCTTTTGCAAGAACAGACCTTGATAGCGAAATACTAGATCTTGAGGGAATATCTCAAAATAGAGATACTGAATTTAGAAATAGTATTAGAAGACCTATGGTCTTATAAAAACTCTTGAATTAAAAAAGATGGAGTAATTACTCCTCTAAACTCATTTTTTGAAATTGATACTATCAAATCCAATTTATCATTTAAGTTTGTATTTGAGTTAAAAAACTTTAAAGCTTCAAATATAAATCCATCACTACTTAGAGTTAATTTTAGATGATTTTTATCTTTACCTATTAGTTCTGATTTTATAAGATTTGCATTTGAAACTTTAAAAAATGGTCTATTGTTTTCAAGTCCATAAGGTTCAAAACTTTCAATAATAGAGATAAATTCTAAATCTACACTACTAATATCAAGTTCACCCAAAGTTATAAACTCATTGTGTAATATATCATCTGATTTCTCAAGCTCTTTATTTATAATCTCTTTAAACTCATTTAAGTTTTTTTCTAATAAAGATAGACCAGCAGCATTTTTATGTCCACCAAAACCTAAAAGAAGATGAGAAGCCTTTGATATTAAATCATATAAATTTATATTTGAGTTTGCTCTAGCACTACCTTTTGCAATACCATTTTGAATTGAAAATATAAAGGCAGGTTTTTTTTGACTATTTGATAGTTTTGAAGCAACAATACCAATAATTCCTTCATGCCAATCTTCAGCCCAAACAATAACAGATCTATCTTCTTTATTTGATTTTTGTTCTGCTTCATTAGAAATTCTTTCTTGAATAGTTTTTCTATAATTATTTAATTCATCTAAAACAGCTAAACTCTCATAAGCACTAGATTGATCTTTTGATAATAAAAATTTTAATGCAACAGTTGCATCATCCATTCTTCCTGCACTATTTAACTTTGGAGCAATTGTAAATCCAATATCATCAGAAACTAAAATATCTTTTTTTAAGTGTAAATTTAAAAGTTTAAAAGCTTCTCTAGAAGAGTTTTTTATCTTTTTTAAGCCTTGTCTTACCATAGTATAATTAAGACTTGTCATAGGCATAATGTCTGCAATTATTGCTAAACATAAAAGGTCTAAATATGAACTCATATTTATATCAAAATTCATCTCATTTTTTATTGCGGCACAAAAATACCAAGCAACTTGAGCACCGCAAATCTCTTTAAATTCAAAATTACAATCTTTTTGTTTTGGGTTAATAATTGCAAGAGCTATTGGTACTTTCTCTCCAACAGTATGATGGTCTGTAATTATTAAATCAATATTTTTCTCTTTTAGTTTTAAAGATGCTTCATATGCAGTTATTCCATTATCAACAGTAATTACTAAGCCACTATCAATCATATCAACAATTTTAACAGATAAACCATAACCATGTTCAAATCTATTTGGAATAATATAATCAACTTTTATACCTAAAGAGTTGAAAAAATCTATCATAATAGTAGTAGATACAATACCATCTACATCATAATCTCCAACAATAGTTATTTTTTCACCATTTAAAATAGCTTGTTTTACTCTTTTTGTAGCAATATTTATATCTTTGAAGTTATTAAAAGATGGAATAGATGCAAGTTTTGAATATGGATTATTCAAATGCCTTGCATTTAAGATTTCAAAAAGTCTATCCTTAGTGATTTTCGACATTATTTAGGAGAATTAGCTTTTCTTACAAAATCCAAAATTATAGGATTTGGTGTCTCTAAATGAGATGTAAATTCAGGATGAAATTGAACTCCAACAAACCAAGGATGATCTTGTAGTTCAACTGCTTCAATAAGTCCATTTGACTCTCCGCAAATAATCATACCAGCTTTTTCTAAAGCTTCTTTATATTTTGGATTTGCTTCATATCTATGTCTATGTCTTTCAAAGTACTCTTTGTTATTTCCATAAGCTTTTTGTAGTTTTGAACCTTTTAGTGGCTCAAAAGGATACTCCCCTGATCTCATAGTTCCACCAAGAGGTGATTTACTTGTTCTTAGTTGTTTGTTTCCACTTTGATCTATAAATTCATCAATTAAATAGATTAGAGGATTTTTTGTTTCACTATTAAATTCAATAGAGTTTGCATCTTCAATTCCTAAAATATTTCTAGCAAATTCTATTATTGCTAGCTGCATTCCTAAGCAAATCCCTAAAAATACTATTTTATTTTCTCTTGCATATTTTATAGCTTCAAGTTTTCCTTTTACTCCTCTTGCACCAAATCCACCAGCTACTAAAATAGCATCTACATTACCAATAACTTCATAAGCTCCCAAATCTTCAATTCTTTCACTATCACACCAGTGAATATTTATTTTTGTATTTAGATGGGCTCCTGCATGAATTAAAGCTTCAGTTAAAGATTTATATGACTCTTTTAAATCAAGATATTTTCCAACAAAAGCAATAGTAACTTCATCTTGAGGAACTAAAATATTTTTTACTAAAGTATCCCATTTTTCCATATTTGGTTTAATTTTAACATTAAAATGCTCTTGAAGTGGAGTTAAAATTCCATCTTTTATAAAATGAAGAGGCATTTGATAAATAGATTGTGCATCACCAGCTTCTATAACAGCATTTCTATCAATATCACAAGATAGTGCTAATTTATCTTTTAGAGCCTTTGGAAGCTCTTTTTCTGTTCTGCAAACTAGCATATGAGGAGTTATTCCAATTCTTCTTAGTTCTTGAACAGAGTGTTGAGTTGGTTTTGTTTTAAGTTCACCAGCTGCCTTAATATAAGGAACTAAACTTACATGAATATTCATTGTATTTGATTTTGGAAGTTCATGTCTAATAGATCTAATAGCTTCTAAGAATGGAAGACTTTCAATGTCTCCAACAGTTCCACCAATTTCAATTATTAAAAATTCATTTCCTTCAGCAGCTTTATAAATTCTATCTTTTATCTCGTCAACCACGTGTGGAATTACTTGAATAGTTTTTCCTAGATATCCACCTTCTCTTTCTCTTTTTATTACACTTTGATAAACTTGACCAGTTGTGAAACTATTTATTTTTGTTAAAGTTCTATCTATAAATCTTTCATAGTTTCCTAAATCAAGGTCAGTTTCAGCTCCATCAGCTGTTACAAAAACTTCACCGTGTTCCAAAGGACTCATAGTTCCTGGATCTACATTTAAGTAAGGGTCAATTTTTAACATACTTACTTTAAATCCAGATTGCTTTAATATTGTAGCAATTGAAGCTGATGTAATTCCTTTTCCTAAAGAGCTTAAAACTCCACCTGTTACAAAAATGAATTTTGTCATTAAAATACTCCATAAAAATTATTAAATTTGTAAAATATATAAGCTGTGATTGTATCTAAAAGTTTATAATAAGCAATTTAAATAAGCATAGTGCCGAAGCACTTTGCTTATGTTATTTAAGTTTATCGGATCTTGGGAAGAAAAAAGTAGCTTTTCTAAATACCTTTACTTTTTCTGGGTCCTCTTTTGCATAAGCTTTAAGAGTTACTGTAATAGGAGTATCTTTTAGATTATTATCTACTAAAAGTTTATCTGTTTGAAGGATTACAACTTTTTTTGCCATTTTTCCAGGACTTAGCGTGAATGGTTCAAATCTTGTTATTTCTATATCAGGATTATCTACTATTTCTAATTCATAAGTTAAAGTTTTTGACTCAGTATTTTGGAAAAGTAATAAATAGTTATTTGATACAACATTTCCATCTTTTATTTTATAAAGTTCAGTATCCTTATTAACATTTAAAAGCATATACTCTTTTTCTCCACTCATAACAAAAAGTAAAGCAAAAGTAATAGCAAGAGATATAAAATACATAATTGTAGTTTTTCTAAGAAGTTTTGTTGGTTTATTTTCAACAATAGTGTTTGTATTTGACCATTGAACTAAAGAAGGTTTTCCTAATTTACCCATAACTGTTGTACAAGCATCTACACACTCAAGACAGTTTATGCACTCAAGTTGCATACCTTTTCTAATATCAATATGAGTAGGGCAGACAGTAACACAAGCTTCACAAGCAGTACACTCATTTGCTGGGTCTGGTAAATCTTTTATTTTCCAAACAACTTTTTCTTTATTTTCATCATATATTTTTCCACCACGGTTTGTAGAGTAGATTGCTTGATAAGTATTATTATCATATAAAACAGATTGAACCCTTGAATATGGACAAATATATACACAGAAATCTTCTTTTAAAATAATTACATCATAGATTAAAAATGCAGCTATACTTAAAACAATTACTATTAAAAACATATGCTCAAGTGGGTCTTGAATATATGCAAAGAAATCTTGTGGTGGTACAAAATACCACATAAAGTTGGATGCAGCAACTAAAGATAAAATAGACCATAAAATTACACCAACAAATTTTTTTATTTTATTTCCATTTTTACTTAAATCAATATCTTTTTGTTTATTTTTTATTCTTCTAAGTTTTAAAAGTGTTGATTCAATTAAATCTCTATAAATTACTCTAAAAATTGTCTGAGGACATGCCCAACCACACCAAGCTCTTCCACCAATTGAAGTTATTGCAAAAATTCCTATAAATAGTAACATTAATAAAAATGGCATCAAGTATAACTCTTGCATATCAAAAGCAGTTCCCATAAGATGAAACTGTTTTTTATCAAAAGATAATAAGAATAATTGATTACCATTTACTTGAATAAATGGTATTACTAAAGATACTATTGAAACGATAGCATAAACAAAATATCTCTTTTTACGATAAGAAGTTTTTTTTACAAACTCATCTTTTTCGCTCATTTTAAATCCTTTTACATAAAAAATTTTAAGATTTTATATAAACACAATTTAATCCTATAGATATTTATCATAAGATTAAATTATATTTATAGTAAATTTTATTTTATAAAAAGAATTTTATCATTTTTAGATTAAAGAATTCAAATTTATAGCTTTTTGTAATGATAATTTCAATAGAATCAACTTTATTTTAAAATAGGAAAGATTATGAAGTTTATGTTTAATCGTTTATTTTTAATTTTTGTTGCAATATTCATTGCTTCAAATTTAAATGCAAAAGAGGGTAAAGTTATTGGATCTTCAAATCATGAAGTACCTAGTTGGTTTAAGGATAGTTTTTTAGATATAAGTGAAGATATTGAAGAAGCTAGTCAAAAGAATAAGCACTTTATGATATTTTTAGATTTTGAAGGTTGTCCTTATTGTGCAAAAATGCTAAAAGAGAGTTTTGAAGAAGATAACAAAACTAGCCAATTTATCAAAAATAATTTTGATGTTATTGAACTAAATGTTAAAGGAAGCCGTGAATTAACTTGGGTTGATGGAGATGTTTTAACTGAAAAAGATTTAACAGAAAAATTAAAAATTCAATACAGTCCAACACTTCTTATTTTTAACTCAAATAAAGAGATAGTAGCTAGAATAAATGGATATAGAAATAGTACAGATTTTCAATATATTTTGGATTTTATACAAACAAAAGCTTATGAAAAAATGGATTTTACATCATATTTAAGTAAGGTAAATAAAAAAGATACATATGATTTTATTTCAAATAAAATGTTTAAAGAGTTAAGTGATTTATCAAAAATAAAAACTCCTGTTGCAATTATTTTTGAAGATAAAAGTTGCATTCAATGTGACCATTTTCATAACAAAATCTTAACAAACAAAGATGTAATTGATGAGTTTTCAAAATTTACAGTTATTAGAGTTGATGCAAATAGTACAAAAGAGTTGATTTTACCAACAGGTGAAAAAACTACACCAAAATCTTTGGTTGAGAAAATAAATTTAGATTATCGACCAGGCATTTTGCTTTATAACGATAAAAAATTAATCTCTACAATAGATGCATTACTTTTTCCTTTTCACTTCAAAGAGGTTTTAAGATATGTTAGTGGAAAACACTATGGACAGTTTCCAAAAACTTATTTGGATTATTTAAGAGTTAGGCAAGATGAACTTTTAAAACAAGGTATTGATATAAACGTATCAGAGTAAAAATTAGCTCCTAATAAAAGTGGGAGCTAATTTAATACCTTTGATATTAAATCTTCTACTTCATTTTGAAGATGTTTTAAATCTTTAGAGTTATCTATTATATATGTACCCAAAGCTTTTTTTTCTTCAATATCCATCTGGTTTGAAATTTTCAAGATAGCCTCTTCTTTTGTAATATTATCTCTATTTTGCAACCTTTTTATTTGTAAATCTTTTGGAGTATAAATAACAATTGATTTAGAAATAGGGTAATGCATCTTTTCAAAAAACAGAGGAATATCAACAATATAAGGTTTATTTTGTTCTTCAAAAACTTTTGCTTCTTTTTCAATTTCATCAAAAATTAGTGGATGAAGTAGTTCTTCAAGTTTTAGTTTATTTACTTCATTTGAGAATATTATTTTACCTAACTCTTTTCTTAAAACTTTTCCATTTTCAACATATTGTTTTCCAAAAAGTTGTTCTATTTTTTGACTATTTTCATCTAATAGTTTATGAGCTATTTTATCAGCATCTATTATTAGAAAACCATGAAGTTTCAGAAGGTTGCAAACTGTACTTTTTCCAGTTGCAATTCCTCCTGTAAGTGCAATTGCATTTTTAAAACTATCTTCTTGTGATTGCTTCATACTATCTTTTTGCAATACCCGTTAAATCTTTATGTTGTTTTGCTGGAAAAACAAAAGAAGCTGTATGAATTTCGCTTGAATAATATTCTAAATCATCAAGAAAATCTGCTCTTTGAAGATTTAAGTCAGCCGTTGGGTGATATTTTTTTGAAGCAAGTATTGAAGCTTGATGCCCAAATCTATAAGGCATTGCTATCCAAAATTTCTCACCTACTAGCTTTAAATCATCAATTAATCTATTGTCATCTCTTGAAAAAACTTTTGAAGAAAATGCAATAAGTCCATCATCTTTTAAAATATCAAAAAGCTTTCCTACAATTTTTATATCTAGTTTTGTATTTGGTAAAATTACTACATCGTAAGATTTGTTTTCAATGTTTTCTAAATCGTTTAGTTCAATAAATTTGTAATTAGACTCTTTTTTATGTCTATCAAGTTCATTTGTTAAATCAATATTTCCTTGTGATACTACTAAAATATCTTTAGCAAGTTTATGTGTGCAAAGCGGTATATGTACCATCATTTCACTAAATGCAATATTATCTTTCATTTTTGAATTCCTTAAAATTTATAAATAGTTTGCTATAATACCGAAAAATTTTTAATAAATCTTAAGATTTAAGAATATTACGAAAAAAGGTAAAAAATGGCAACAGTTAGTTACAAAGATGCAGGAGTTGATATAGATGCAGGAAATCAGTTTGTAGAAAATATCAAACCTTATGTAAAATCTACAATGATTCCTGGAGTTCTTGGAGGAATTGGTTCTTTTGCTGGTGCTTTTGAACTTCCAAGTGGTTACAAAAAACCTGTTATTTTAGCTGGAACAGATGGTGTTGGAACAAAATTAAAATTAGCAATAGATGCTAAAAAATTTGACACTGTCGGTATTGATTTAGTTGCTATGTGTACAAATGATTTACTTTGTAACTTTGGAGAGCCACTATTTTTCCTTGATTATTATGCAACTGCAAAACTTGAAGTTGAAGAAGCAACTCAAGTAGTTAAGGGAATTGCTGAAGGTTGTATTAGAAGTGAGTGTGCATTAATTGGTGGAGAGACTGCTGAAATGCCAGGAATGTACAAAGAGGGTGATTTCGATTTAGCTGGTTTTTGTGTAGGAATTGCTGAAAAAGATGAACTAGATCGTGTTTCAAGAGTAAAAGCAGGAGATGTTTTAATTGCATTTCCAAGTTCTGGAGTTCACTCAAATGGATTTAGCTTGGTTCGAAAACTTCTTTTAGAAAAATTAGGAATGAGTTTAGAAGATGATTTCCAAGGAAAAAAATTAAAAGATGTTTTACTTGAGCCAACAAGAATTTATGTAAAAGAGTTCAAAGCTAACAAAGATAAAATAAATGGTTTAGCACATATTACTGGTGGTGGAATTACTGAAAATTTACCTAGAGTTTTACCAGAAAATTTAACAGCAGTTGTAGATAGAAGTAAAATCAAAGTATTACCAATATTTGAATTTATGAGTAAACATGTAGAGCAACAAGAGATGTATAGAACATTTAATATGGGTGTTGGAATGATACTTGTAGTAAATCCTTCAAATGTAGATTCTATTTTATCTTCAACTGATGGTTATGTAATTGGTGAGTTAAAATCAGGTGAGAGAAAAGTAGAGTTTATATAAAACTCTCTTTTAAGCTAAAGGCTAGATTTTTTATCTAGCCTTTTTTTATATCTATATATTTTAAAATCTCAACAACTTTTGAAGCATATCCCCACTCATTATCATACCAAAGAAGAAGTTTTATCATATTTTGTTTAACTTCCAAAAATCTATGATCTATTATAGTTGTAAAATTCTCTTTTTTAAAATCACTTGAAACAAGTGCTTCAAAATTATTTAAAACTATTGGAAATTTTTGATTTTTTTCAAATTCTAAAAAAAGATTTTTTATCTCATCTTTACTTGAAATCTCTTTTGTGAAAAGTGTTACATTAATTGCACCCACTGTATCTGTTGGAACTCTTAGAGAATTTGAGCTTATCAAATTTGAATTAAACTTTTCTAATACAAAAGAGCAAGCTTTTATAGTAGTTGTTTGACTTGGAATTATATTTTGAGTTGAACTTCTTCCAAATTCAAAGTTTAAATCAACATCTCTTGTTGCACTTTGAACAAAACTTCCATCTAAAACTCTTTGATGATTTAAAAGTGGATGAATAGTCACAATATCACCGCAAATAATCTCTTTTTTATCATCTATTAACTTTAAAGCAGGCAGAAGTGCTGTTGCATTACAAGAGCTTGTAGATATTATTTTATGATTTTTAAAATCAAGTTTATCTTCATTTACACCCAAAACTATATTTATATCAGCATCTTTTTGAGGATGAGTTAAAATTATTTTATCTACTTTTAATTCTCTTAATAGACTTAAATCTGTTTTTTGACCACTTGCATCAATTAAAATATCAATACAATCTAAATTTAATTCAGAGATATCTTTATAGTTTGTAATTTTGATTTTTTGTTTTCTATTTTGAATATAAGAGTTTTCTATAACTTTAAATTTATCATTTAGTTTTCCATATGTTGAATCATAGTTTATAGAGTAAACTATATTTTCAAGTGATGGATTTATCTCATTTATAACAACAACTTCAAAATTTTCTTCATCTAAAAGCTGTTTTAAAATTGATTTACCAATTCTACCAGCTCCATTTAAAAGAACTTTTATACTCATAATTTAATCTTTTTTTTAAAGTATCTCTTGAACACGACCAACATCTCCATTTTGTAATCTTACTTTTATTCCATGTGGATGAGTTGGAGAATTTGTTAAAATATCTTTTACAACTCCTTGAGTTAGTTTGCCTGTTCTTTGATCTGCTTTTAATACAATATTTACTTTTAAACCTACTTTTACATCAAACCTTTTTTTTGGATCCATATTTACTTCTTTCTATATAAACTACATAAATTTATTGAAGTATAGTAAAAAATATATTATTTTTTCATTTCTATAAATAAAATATGGCTTTTTGAAATAGGATTGATTACTATTTTATCTTCATTTGTAATCTCCATTGCATCACCAAAATCCAAAGTAGTTCCATTGATATTTGAGCTTCCTTCAATTTGTACAAAATAGATTTGTTTACCTTCTTTTATTTTAAATTCTAGTTCTTTATCAAATTCACTAACATAAATATTTACATCTTGATAGATTTTAATAGCACTATTTCCATCTTGACTTGACACAATATTTAAAAATTTATTATCTCTATCTTCTTGTTTATATTTATGAGAACCATAAAGTCTAGGAAGTCCTTTTTTAGGAGGGAAAACCCAAATTTGTAGAAGTCTTAAATCAGAAGATGATTCATTGTTTTCACTATGAAATATACCATCTCCAGCACTTAAATATTGAACTTCTCCTCTTCCTAGAGTTTCACTATTTCCCATAGAGTCTTTATGAGTAATTTCGCCATCTACAATATATGTGATAATTTCCATATTGTCATGAGGATGCATATCAAATCCACTCTTAGGTTTTACAATATCATCATTTAAAACTCTTAAAACTCCAAAGTGCATATTTGCTGGATTTCTATAATCTGCAAAACTAAAGTGAAAACGACTTTGCAACCAACCAAGATTTGATTCTCCCATATTCTGTTTTGGTAATTTTTTTATCATTTTTCTACCTCTTTTTCATCAAAAATAAAACTTTCCATAGAGATATTTGAATATAACATCTCACTATTAAATGACTTTCCTTTTTTATTGTTAGCACTTCCAAAAGCTAAAAGTAAAGGTATAAAATGTTCTGTTGTTGGGTGATTTTTATAGAAATTTGTATTTTTGGTTATATTTTTTAGCTCTTCAACTTTTCCATTTTCTACAATATCTTTAATCGTATCATTAAACTCTTTTGCATAATTTTTTGTATCTTCATATCCCATTTCACTTAAATTGTGAGTAACTCCACCACTAAAAACAAGTAAAGCATCATCTTTAAATATTTTTAGTTTTTCACCTAATTTTAAAAACTCAGGAATTGTGTAAGATATTGGAATACTAAGCTGAATTACAGGAATTTCAAGTTTTTCATATATCAAAGATAAAACACTCCAAACACCATGGTCATAACTAGTACGACTTTCATCTATTCTTATATCAATATCTTGATTTTTTAATTTCTCTATTAGATTGTTTGTTAAATTTAAATCACTTTTTATATTGTATTTAAACTCATATAACCCTTTTTCAAAACCGTAAAAATCATACATAATACTATTTGAAATTGGATTTATCACTTTTAAATTTTTGGTTACATAGTGTGCTGATACTATAATAATATACTTTGGTGTATCCAAAATCTTTTTTAGATTTTGAATACTTTTTTTAGATTTTAAATCACTAAAAATAATATTTGGTGCTCCATGAGAAATAAATAAAGATGGATTCATAATATTATTTGACTAAAATTAATTAGCCAAATTTCCTTCAATATCAATATTTAATTTCACTTCATCACTAACAGCAACTCCACCTGTTTCTAAAATTTTATTCCAAGTTACACCAAATTCACTTCTATTTATTTTTCCAGTTAATGAAAAACCTGATTTTTTACCTAATGCTCCACCATTTTCAAGATTTAATTTAATATTTTTTGTAACACCTTTTATAGTTAAATCACCATAAACTGTATCTTTTTCTACTTTAGTAGATTTAAAACTGATTTTTGGGAATTTTGCAATATCTAAAATATCATCAGCTTTTAGATGAGCATCTCTTTTTTCATCAGCTGTATCAATAGAAGCAACATTTAATTCACCTTGAACGCTTAATAAAGTATTTGCTTTTTCATCATATTCATAAGTTCCAGATATATCTTTTATTTTTCCAACAACATTTGTAACCATCATATGTTTTACTGAAAAACCAGCAGTCGAGTGTGATGTATCTACACTATAAGTTCCAGCAAATAAAGAACTTGCTGCAAATATACTTAATAATCCTAAAGTAATCTTTTTCATTTTTAATCCTTTTTTTCTTTGTAAATTTTATTTAATAAATCATATAAAGTTTTTAGTTCATCATCATTTAAAATATCTAAAAACTCATTTAGATTTCTAGCATGATTTGGAAAAATCTCTTGCATTATCAAACTTCCTTTGGAAGTTATTGATAAAATTGAAGATCTATTGTCATTTGGGTCTTTTTTTGACTCAATTAGTCCATCTCTATTTAGATTTTTAATAACAACAGTTGTATTTCCTGGAGTTCCCATAATAAGTTTTGTAATTGAACTTATATTTAGGTCACCTTTGTGGTATAAAACTTCTAAAACTTTGAATTGATTAAATGTAAGGGTATGTTTTGACAAAAAAAGTTCTGTTTTGTTATTTAAAATATGAGCAACTCTTAAGAGCCTCATAACTGTTTTCATTGACTTGTCAGCTTTTTCGCCATAAGATTTTAAACTTTTTTCGTTCATAAAAACTCCTTAAGCGAAATTATACTACTAATTAGTATTAAAAGTCAATACTATTTTTTTGTTTTCTCTTTTGTGTGTTGAAAAATTAAATCATTTTGTAAAGAAGCTTGCATATTTATAGTTACTTTAATATCATTTGATACAGCACTACTTCCAAAATCTTCTAAAACATCCCAAAACAAATCAAAGTAACTTCTTTTTAAAGTTGTACTCATTGTTACATAAAGTTTATCAAGAAAAATACCACTATTTTCAATATCAAACTCAATATTTCTTTTTACACCATTTATTTTAATATCTCCAAAAACTTTATTATCAGTTATTTTTTCTGCTGTAAATTCAATTTCTGGGTATTTTTTGCTATTTAAAATTTTTTCGCTTATTATTAAAGAAGTTAACTCGCCACTTTGAGTTGTTACTGAGTCTGTATTTACAGAACCTTTTATTGATTTTATTATATTTTCTTTTTCATCAAAAATTATCAATCCACTAATATCTTGAAAGCTTCCATCAACTATATTTGTTTTTTTGTATGTTAGTTGAAAATTTGCTTTTGAATTTTTACTATTTACAACAAACTCTTTTGCGAAAAGAAAAGGAGTTAATAGTAGTATTGAGAATAAGATTTTTGTTGCTTTCATTTTTTACCTTATAAAATTAGTCGTGCAATTATATCTAATAAAATATATTTTAACCATTTAATAATCTTTTTTTAGCTAAAATATTCCGTTTTACTGAAATATGAAATATTTAAATAAGGATAATTAATATGTTATTAACACCAGGACCAACTCCTGTACCAGAATTTGCAAGAAAAGCTATGAGTGATATTACGATGCATCATAGAACAAAAGAGTTTGAAGCAATTTTTGAGAAAACTAGAAATCTTTTAATCGAAATTTATAATATGCCAGAAGTTTTAATGTTAGCTTCAAGTGGAACTGGAGCTATGGAAGCTTGTATCACTAATTTTACTAGAAAAAAAGCACTTACAATTAACTCTGGAAAGTTTGGAGAGAGATTTGGAAAGATCTGTAAGGCTTTTAATATTGAATATACTGAATTAAAAAATGAGTGGAATACACCTGTTAGCGTTGAAGATGTAATAAATACAATAAAAAATGATTCAAGTATTGATGCTATATTTATTCAAGTATGTGAAAGTGCTGGAGGATTGAGACATCCTGTTGAAGAAATAGCAAAAGAAGTTAAAAAAATAAACTCAGAAATAATAGTTGTAGCAGATGGAATTACAGCTTTGGGTGTTGAAAAAATCGATGTTACAAATATTGATGCACTTATTACTGGAAGTCAAAAAGCATTTATGCTTCCTCCTGGACTTGCAATGATTGGATTATCACAAAAAGCAGTTGAAAAAATAGAAGAAAAATCAGCTGGGTATTATTTTAATCTTGCAACGGAATTAAAAAATCAAAGAAAAAATACAACAGCTTGGACAGCTGCAACTACATTGATTATGGGCTTAGAAGCTATTTTAGTTGAATTAAAAAAAGTAGGATTTGATAATTTATATAATAAAACAGCTCTAAGAGCAAAAGCGACTCAAGAAGCATTAAAAGCTATTGGTTTTGAAATATATCCAAAAACTCCAGCAAATGCTATGACAACAGTATATACAGAACAATCAAATGAGATTAGAAAAATTTTGAAAAATAAATATAATGTTGATATCGCTGGTGGGCAAGATCATTTATCTGGAAAAATTTTTAGAATTAATCACATGGGATTAGTTGAAGATTTTGAAGCTTCTTGGGCTGTAAATGCGATTGAGTTAGTTATGGATGAGTTAAATATTAGAACATTTGATGGGACTGCAAACAGAGTTTTTGCACAAACATTTTATAAAGGAAATTAATCAAATATGATTTTTGAACACGAAATTCCAAAAGGTAGCAGACTTTATTTTGGTAAAACAGCAAAAGCAAAAAGAGTTTTAGAAAATAGTGTTTGTGAAATTTTGGAGAAAAATGGATTTGAAGAGATTCTAACTCCAAATTTTTCATATTCTCAGCATCAATCTATTGAAGATAATAAAAAACTAATAAAATTTTCAGATGAAGAAAATGAACAAGTTTCTTTAAGAGCTGATTCTACTTTAGATGTTGTAAGAATTATTACAAAAAGATTAGGAAGAGCTACAAACCATAGAAAATGGTTTTATGTGCAACCTATTTTTTCTTATCCATCAAAAGAGGATTACCAAATTGGTTGTGAATGGATAGAGCACAATAATATATCTGATATTATGAATTTAACAGCAGATATTTTAAGAGCTATAAAAATAGAGCCAATTTTACAAATATCAAATATAAATATACCAAAATTAATAAGTACAGAGTTAAATATTAGTATTGATATCCTTAAAAATGGTGAAATATCTGAACTTTTAAAGTTAAATTGTGATTGGTTAAATAGCCTTTTGAGAGTAAAAGATATAAAAAGCTTAGAAAGTATTATAGAAGTAGTACCAAATATTTTAAAAAAAGAGCTAGAGACTCTTTTGGAAAAATCAAGAGAGGTGAATTACTCAAATATTATTATTGCACCTATGTATTATGGAAGTTTAAAATACTATAATGGTGTTTATTATAGAGTAATAGATAAAAATTTAGTTTTATGTAGAGGTGGAATGTACGAGACTGATGGAATTAGCTCTCTAGGTTTTGCGCTATACACAGATAATTTATTAAAAATGTTAGAGGGATAAAATGAAAGCAGATGTAATAGTTGGAATTCAATGGGGAGATGAAGGCAAGGGTAAAATAGTTGATATGCTTGCTCAAAAGTATGATATGGTTTGTAGAAGTCAAGGTGGACATAATGCTGGTCATACAATTTGGGTTGATGGTGTAAAATATGTACTTCAGTTAATTCCTTCAGGAATTTTAAATCCGAAAGCTATAAATATTATTGGAAATGGAGTTGTTGTATCTCCTTCAAATATATTAAAAGAGATGAGTCAATTTGGAAGCTTAGTTGGAAGATTGTATATTTCTGATAAAGCTCATTTAAACTTACCATTTCATGCTTTAATTGATCAAGCAAAAGAGAGATTAAAAGGTGAAAAAGCTATTGGAACAACAGGAAAAGGAATAGGACCAACATACTCTGAAAAGGTAAGTCGTAATGGCTTTAGAGCAGGAGATTTATTAAATCCTTCAAAACTATGTGATGATATTTTGGAATATTTTGAACAAAATAGAGCTATCTTTGATGTTTTAGATATTAAAACACCTACAAAAATTGAACTTTTAAATGAGCTTGAAGATTATAGTTCTAAACTAGCACCATATATTACAAATACTACAAACATGGTTTGGAAAGCACTTGATAACAACAAAAAAGTTTTACTTGAAGGAGCACAAGGAACTCTTCTTGATATTGATCATGGAACATATCCTTATGTTACATCTTCAAGTACAGTTAGTGGTGGAGCTTGTACAGGTTTGGGATTAAACCCAAAAGATATTGGAGATATAACAGGAATAGTAAAAGCTTACTGTACAAGAGTTGGGAATGGTCCATTTCCAACAGAAGATTTCACTGATTATGGAAAAACTATGGGTGAAGTTGGAAAAGAGTTTGGAGCAGTAACTGGAAGAAAAAGAAGATGTGGTTGGTTTGATGCCGTTGCAGTTAGATATGCAAGTAGATTGAATGGTTGTGATAAATTGGCACTTATGAAGCTAGATGTTTTAGATGGTTTTGATAAAATTAAAGTTTGTGTGGCATATTATTATAATGGAGAGAAAATAGATTATATGCCATCAAATATGGATAATGTAGAAGCTATTTATGAAGAAATAGATGGTTGGGATAGCGTTGTTGGAATTAGAAAATATGAAGATTTACCAATAAATGCAAAAAAATATATAGAAAAAATTGAAGAGATAACAAATGTAAAGGTTGGAATAATTTCAACTTCACCAGAACGAGATGATACAATTTTAAGGGGATAAAATGAGATTAAAGCTACACCAAACTACATACCTTTCAAGAAGAATTACGAGAGATTTAATCACTTGTGATTTCATAGAAGCAAGAAAAGACAAATCTAGTATAGAAGAGCAAGTTGAAAGAATTTTAGATGAAGATATTCTTAAAGAGCAATCTTTGGATGAAAAAGTAGAAGAGATTTTAGATTCTCAAACAGACGAAATTGAGTATCTAAATGCTGATAGAAGGCAACTTTTCTGGATGACAAAAAAAAGACTTGCAAATGATTTTGGAGTTATTTTAAACAATGAAGATAGATTCTCTGATATTGCTCACAAAATATTAGATTATCTATGGGAGGAGGATTATATACATTTTACTTGTTCAGATAACCAAATAAAAAATGTGATATTTGGTTCTTTGGATGATTTCATTAAAGGGTTTGAAAAAGCAGATGGTGAAGTATTAGCTAAACTTAAAAATTATAAAAGAAAGCTAATTCCAGGTACTGAGGACTATGATTTGGTTTATCATAGACTTTATGAAGAAGAGTTAATAAAAAGAGGATTAATTTGATGCAAAAAGTATATATTTATTTAGAAAACGGGATATTTTTAGAGGCAAACTCTTTTGGTGCAGATACAACTGCTGTTGGAAAACTGGTTTATAATAACTCAACATTTGGACAACAAGAGATTATTACAGACCCTTCAAATAATGGCTTATTTATCAATTTTACAGCTGTAGAAATAGGAAATACAGGTGCAAATAGAGTTGATATGGAAAGTTCTAAAGCTCATGCAAAAGGTATAATTGTGAGAAATTATCATGATTTTTATTCAAACTATAGAGCCGATATGAGTCTAAAAGATTTTTTAATAGAGCAAAATGTTGTTGGAATTTGTGATATTGATACAAGATTCTTGACAAAAATCGTAAGAGAAGAGGGAAGTATGATGATGATTGCATCTACACAAATCTCTTCAAAAGATGAACTAGCAAAAAAATTAAGTGAAGCAAAAAAATATGATGAAATCAATTTTGTAAAAGAGAGCTCAACAAAAGAGGCTTATATTCATAAATCAGGTGTTTGGAATCATGAAACTGGAGAGTATAATAAAGCACAAATGAGTGATAAAAAAGTTCTAGTAATTGATTATGGAGTTAAAAAGTCATTTTTAAATGAACTTGTTGAGTTAGGATTTGAAGTTGAAGTAGTTCCCTCTTCTACAAAGGCAGAAGATATAATCAACAACTTTAAAGCAGGTAAAATAAGTGGAGTAGTTTTAAGTAGTGGTGCTGGAAATCCAAATATTTTAACTGATGAAATAGCTGAAATAAAAATATTAATAGATGAAAATATTCCAATGCTTGCAGTTGGTTTAGGACACTACTTACTTGCACTTGCAAGTGGTGTAAAAGTAGATAAGATTAAATCTATTAAATATGGAAGCCACCCTATTAGAGGTGAGAAAACTGTAGAGATTTGTAGTATAAATGGTGATTTTAAGATAAGCGAAGATATTAAAAATATTGCAGATGTAACTCATATTAAAGTATTTAATGATACTGCTGCTGCTTTAAAATATAAAAATAAGAATGAAATAAGTAGTGAATTTACACCAACTTCAAACTCTAGTATTTGTAAAGAGTTTTCTCAAATGGCAAAATAGAGTTTAAAAATATCTCTGAGGCTTTGCCTCAGTAATAAAATAAGTCTACTTTGCCTAATCTTCTATTCTAAAATCTTTTATCTCATAAAAATCTATCATAGCATTCATAAGTGCAATTTTAGAACTATTTTTTAGCATATCCAAGCTTATATCTTTTTCAAGTATCTCTTTTTTTTCAATCAATTTTGCTCTTGAAGTTCCTTCAAGTAAGCAATTCTTTGATGTAATCCAAACTCCATCATAAAATATAGCTATATTTGCAATTGTTGTATCCGTAACTATTCCATTTTTTACAATAATTATCTCATCGCAACTATCTTTTTTAAAAAATAGCTCATCTAGTTTATCTCTATTTAGATATTTTTTTGAGTAATCTAAACCGTTATCAACTACTATTTTAAAGCTTTTTATCTCTCTTCTTTGATAAGGAAAATAATCTACACTTAAAATCTCATCTTTGTTGTAAACTATTTTACATCTCAAAAGTTCATTTGTTGGTGGATTTATATACTCTTGTAAATCAAAATTTTTCCCAATAGTTTTTGCAACTCTTTTTTGATGATACTCTAAATTAAAAATCTCAAAATCATTACATTTTATTGTTTCAAAAAACATATTTATCCTTTAAAATGGTAGATAAACTTTATTTAAAAGTTCTTCATACTCTTGTTTTGTAATGCTGTCACTTGTAATTCCACCACCACTTTTATAGAAGAGTTCTTTGTTTATATTTTCAATAAATCTAATGAGTACAAAACTTTGAAGATTTATTCCATCAAAAACACCAAAAATTCCACTATAAAATCCTCTTTCATAGCTTTCTATATTTTTTAAAATTTCTATGGTAGATTTTTTTGGAGTACCTGTAATACTTCCAGCAGGAAGAATATTTGAAAAAATATCTCCTATTTTTTCTTGCCAATTGTTTTCTAAATCTCCAGAAATAATTGAGCTTGTTTGAAAAAGTTCACTATTTTTTGTACTTATTTTACTAAAAGTTCTAAACTCTTCCACTTTTATATTTTTTGCAACTTTTCCTAAATCATTTCTTAGTAAATCAACAACCATAGTATGTTCTGCTAACTCTTTTTTACTGTTAAGTAATAGATTTTTTGCATCATCTAAATTTGTATCAATAGTTCCTTTCATAGGATATGTATAGATTTTATTATCTTTTATATCTATAAATTTTTCAGGGCTAAAGCATACAAAATCTAAATCATCTATTTTTACTCTTAGTTTTAACAAAGAACTCGCTGCTTCATAAATCTCATCTAAACTTAGGTTTGTATCTATTTTTGTTTTTGTAGTTAAATTTAATAGATAGCTATTTCCCTTTTTTATCTCATCTTGAATTAAATCAAATTTTATTTTGTACTCTTTGAAACTAATTGGATATTTCTTTAAAGTATAATCTTTTATATTTTTTATATTTTTACTATCTATTTCAAATTTTATATTTTGTGAGAGATTGTTTAGTTTTTCTATATATATTTTTTTTAAATCATATGAGATTAAAAATAAAAAAGGCTCTTTTGAAGAGCCAAATTCATTTAGATTATCTTTAAAATTAGTAAATATTTATTTATCCTCTAGGATTAGTTTTTTCAAAATAGCAGCTCTTATTGCAACTCCATTTGTAACTTGCTCTAAAACTTTGCATCTTGGATGTTTTAAAACTTCATCAGTTATATCAATATTTCTGTTTACTGGTCCTGGATGAAGAAGTAAAAACTCTTTTCTCTCCATTAATTCACTTGTAATACAAAAATCTTTTGCATACTCTTGAAGTGATTCAAAATATGTAATATTGTGGCGTTCTAGTTGGCTTCTTAAACTCATAACAATATCCATATCATCAACTATATCTTGAATATTATCAAACTGTTTAAATTCATCTCCTTCGTATTTAAAACAGTCAGGAGCTACTAAATTTACGTCTATTCCAAATCTAGGTAGTAATCTTCTATTACTTCCTGCAACTCTTGAATTTTTTACATCACCTACAATTGCTATTTTTTTACCTTCAGTTTTTCCATCAAAATATTCATTAATTGTAAAAAGGTCTAATAAAGCTTGAGTTGGATGTGAGTGTCTTCCATCACCTGCATTTATTATAGGACAATCAACATAACCTATCAAACTTTCTGGAAGTCCATGAACACTATGTCTAATAATTATTGCATCTGGGTTCATCGCATTTATATTTGAAACAGTATCGTACATTGTTTCACCTTTTTTTTGTGAAGATGTACCAACATCAAGATTTACAACTTCAGCTCCTAGTCTTTTTGCAGCTATTTCAAAAGAGCTTCTCGTTCTTGTTGAATTTTCAAAAAATAGTGTAACAATAATTTTACCTTCTAAAATTCTGCTAAATTTAGTAGCTTTAAACTCTCTAGCATCATCAAAAATTTTAAATATTTCTTCTTTTGTAAAGTCGGAAGTACGAATTAGGTGTTTCATTTTTTTCCTTTGATTTTAGTTTGGAATTTTAGCAAAAAGCACTTTAAAAATAAACTTTTTGTATAATCTAAGAATTCTAAGATAACAAGGGAAATTTTATGAAGCTTCAACTCATTATTGTATTTATTTTTTCATTCTTATTTTGGGGATGTTCAAGTAAACCCCTTGATCCTGTAACTTTTGATATAGTTAACAAAGAAATATCTTTTACCAAAGATATAAAACCTATTTTAGATAATAGATGTGTATCTTGTCACTCTTGTTATAACTCCCCTTGTCAGCTAAATTTAGGATCATTTGCAGGGCTTGATAGAGGTGCCTCAAAAGATTTAGTTTATGCTACAAGAATAAAATCTGTAAATCCAACTAGACTTTTTGTTGATGCTTTGAATACTAAAGGTTGGAGAGATAAAAGTTTTTTTTCTATGACTGATAAGATGGAAGATACAAATGCTTCTATTATGATGCAGTATCTTTTTGAAAAAGATAAAAATCCAAATTTAGAAGGTAATTATTCTCCTGAAACAGATAAGTTATCTTGTGTAAAAAATAAAGAAGAGCTTGAAAATTATCTTGATGTAAATCCACACAAATCAATGCCTTATGGTTTTCCAGCTTTATCAAAAGATGAATACAATATTTTGATGACTTGGCTTGATAATGGAGCAATAGATGATACTTTAAAAGATACTGTAAGTGATTTTGAAAAATCCCAAATAAAAAAATATGAAGATTTTTTAAATAATAGAAGCATAAAAAATCAGGTAACAGCAAGATATATCTATGAGCATCTATTTTTGGCTCACATCTCTTTTGATGATAATAGTAAAAACTTTTTTCAAATAATTCGTTCTAGTACTCCATATGGATATGAACCAAAGATTATTCCTACTAGACTTCCTTATGACGAGATAAAAGAGAAGTTTTATTATAGATTGCAAAAAGTTGAAGGAACAATTGTTCATAAAACTCATATGGTTGTTAAGTTTAATGATGAAAAATTAAAATTTTATAATGATACTTTTATAAAACCAAATTGGGAAGAAGAGCCTTATTTAATATCTTATAATGAACATTCTGCTCCAAACGCACTAGCAGTATTTGAACAAATTCCAGCAAAAAGTAGATATGAGTTTTTACTAAATGATATATATTTTTTTATAAATACATTTATCAAAGGTCCTGTTTGTAAAGGACAAGTTGCATTAAATGTAATTCAAGATCACTTTTGGGTAATGTTTATGGATCCAGAATATGATGTTAGTGTAATAGATAAAAACTTTTTAAAAGATAACTATAATTATCTTAAAATCCCAAATCAGTTAGGAGAAGATCCTGGACTATATGAAACTTTTAAAAACTTAGGGCATGAAAAAGAGACAAAAAAATATCAAGAAGATAGAGCAAATATTTATAAAAAATATTATCCAGATGGAATGAAGCTAGAGCATATTAGAAAAAGTAAGAATCCATATCATAATGATTCTGTATTGACTGTTTATAGGCATTTTGACACAGCCTCACTTCAATATGGAGCAGTAGGAAGTGTTCCAAAAACTCTTTGGGTTATAGATTTTCCTCTGTTAGAAAGAGTATATTACTCTTTAGTTGCAGGTTTTGATGTATTTGGTAATACTGCTCATCAGTTATTAGTAAGAACTCATATGGATAGATTAAGAGTAGAAGGAGAGAATAATTTTTTGGAGTTTTTACCCCAAAAAAGTAGAATTGGTTATTTTAACTCTTGGTATATTGGTTGGTTAGCAAAATATCTTACAGTTTATTCTCCCTCAAAAAATGAAACAGGAATAAAATATTATTCAAATGATTATAAATATGAGTTTACAAATATGGTACTTGATTATACAAAAACAAAAAGAGATAAAATTAATTTTTTAGAAAAAGCATATAAACCGACTCCTTTGAGGGATAGTTATAATACAAAAGAGGAGATTGAAGAGAGTTTTAAATCTTTAGCAGCTCCTGGTAGTACAAAAATTACAAAGCATTTTACAGATAGAGATGCAAATGCTATTTTAATTAGAATTATTATGGATAATGGTGAAAATCTTATTTATTCAATGATTATAAATAGATGGCATGATAATGTCGCTTTGATGTTTAATGAAGAGTCAAGACTCGACCCAACAAAAGATGATATAGATTTTATTGAAGGTTTTGTAAGTTCTTATCCTAGTATGTTTATAGTTTTAAAACAAAATGAAATATTAGATTTCTTTAATACTATAAAAAATTATGAAAGCAAAATAAAATTAAAAGAGCATATTAGATATTACACAATAAATAGGGCAAATCCAAATTTCTGGGAACATTTTGATTGGTTTGATAATGAGTTTAAAAAATCAAATGCTTTGGAGTATGGATTGTTTGATTTAAATAGGTATTATTCAGCAACAAAAAATGATGATAACTAGTAAGATTTAACCATTTATAGTTATAATTCATAAAAAATTATTAATTAATCAGGAAGAATAATGAAAGATATAGAAAAATTAGATAAAGATTATGTACTACATACATATGCAAGAAATTATGTAAATTTTAAAAAAGGTGTAAATGCAACACTTTATGATGATGAAAATATAGATTATATAGATTTTACATCAGGAATTGGAGTTACAAGTGTAGGTCATGGAAATCAAAGAGTTGCAAAAAGAATTTTTGAACAAGTTTCAAATCTCACACATACTTCAAATCTATATGCAATAGAACCTCAAGCACTTTTGGCAAAAAAAATAAAAGAGCTTAGCGGATACGATGTAAGAACTTTTTTTTCAAACAGTGGAGCTGAAGCAAACGAAGGAGCTATAAAAATAGCACGAACTTATGGAGAGTTAAATTTTGAGAAGAAAAGATATAAAATTATAACTTTGGAAAACTCTTTTCATGGAAGAACAATCACAACCGTAAAAGCAACAGGTCAAAGCTCTTTTCATCAAAGTAAGTTTGCTCCATACCCAGATGGATTTTCATTTAATGCAATAGATGATGTTTATAATGCAATAGATGATGAAACAGTTGCTGTTATGATAGAACTTGTACAAGGTGAGGGTGGAGTTTTTCCATTTGACAAAGAAAAGATAGAAGAGTTAGCAAAATTTTTAAAAGAAAATGATATTTTATTAATAATTGATGAAGTTCAAACAGGAGTTTATAGAACTGGAGAGTTTTTGGCTTCAAATTTATATGAAATAGAGCCAGATATTATAACTTTGGCAAAAGGTATAGGAGGAGGTGTTCCTATGGGTGCTGTTATTACTAAGCATAAAGATATTTGGGCAGCTGGTGACCATGGAAGTACTTTTGGTGGTAACTATTTGGTAACCGCTGCTGCTTTGGAAGTTTTGGATATTTTGGAAAATTTAAAAGATAGTGGAACTTTGGATGAAACTATTATATATTTTACAAAAAAATTAAATGATATTTTCGAAGCAAATAGAGATATTTTTATAACTCATGTTGGATTAGGACTTATGAGAGGATTGAGAGTAAAAGATGCTGATACTTTAGCAAGCTTAATAAAAACTGCTTTTGAGTGTGGAGTTATGGTTCTTAAGTCAGGAAATAATACTCTAAGATTTTTACCAGCTTTAACAATCTCTAAAAGTGAAATAGATGAAGGATTTGTAAGACTTCAAAAAGCTATATCAAAGATAAAATCATAAAAAAAGTGGATTAATCCACTTTTTGTTTTCTACTCTCTTTTATTTGCATAACTATAATTATAACAACTGCTAAATCTATCATAACATCTGCAAAATTAAATATTGCAAACTCAAACATATAGTGCCATGCAAAATAATCAACAACTGCACCATAAGTAAATCTATCTAAAATATTCGATAATCCACCAGCATATAAAAGTGCAATAGGAATATGGTACTTATAAAAAACATCTCTATTTTTAAGAAGATAAATAGTCCCCAAAATTACTATGAAAAGCTGTATATATTTTAAATATTCAGCTAAAAATTCAAGCATAGAAAATGCTACTCCATAGTTATATGCAAGTTCTAAATTCATAAAACTTCCAGTAGCTCCCCATCCTAAATTTGCAAAACCAAATTTTACAACTTGATCTATAATAAAAATAGTTGCAAAAATAAACAATGCAATTTTTAACTCTTTTTTCAAATTATTTCCTATTTTAGAGTGTTTTTTTGAAAAAATCTACTAAAGTTTTCATAGATGATTCAACATCTTTTTTATTTTTACCTTCAAGTAAAAGTCTAATTTTATTTTCAGTTCCAGAGTATCTTATTAAATCTCTTATACCTTTTTCTCTAATTGGCTTTAAAATTTCATCTAAACCTTTTATATCTTTTAATGGTATTTTTTCACTAACTTTTAAATTTTCTAGTATTTGAGGGTATAAAGTAAATGGATTTAAAGCAATACTTGCTTTTTTATTTGATTTTATTATTAAAGCTAAAACTTGAAGAGCTGAAGCCAAACCATCTCCTGTTTTTGCAGCATCTGAAAATATTATATGTCCACTTTGTTCTCCACCAAAATTTACACCATTTTTTTTCATAACTTCAAGTACATATTTATCACCAACATCACTTCTTAAAAGTTTTATTTTATGTTTATCTAAATAGTCTTCTAAAGCTTTATTTGACATAACTGTTGCAACACAAGCATTTCCTTCTAAAAGATTCTCTTCTTTTAAATATACACTTAAAGCTCCTAAAAGATTGTCACCATCAACTATATCTCCATTTTCATCAATAACAACTAGCCTATCAGCATCACCATCAAGTGCAAGACCTATATCAGCTCTATATTCACGAACTAAATTTGAAACGTTTTCAGGATGCATAGCTCCACAATTATCATTAATATTAAAACCATTTGGTTTATTATTTATTGTAATTACATCAGCCCCTAGCTCTTCTAAAATGGTTGGAGCGACTTTATATGCAGCTCCATTTGCACAATCAAGAACAATTCTTAATCCTTTTAGAGTCAAATCTTTTGGGAAAGAGCCTTTTATTACAACAATATATCTTCCAATCACATCATCTATTCTTTTTGAAGAGCCAATATCTTTTTCAACTGCTTGATTTTGTTGTAGTAAATCATCATTGTTGAAAATCTTCTCAATCTCTTTTTCACTTTCAACACTTAGCTTATCACCATGATTATCGAAAAATTTTATTCCATTATCTTCAAATGGATTATGTGAAGCACTAATCATAATACCAGCATCACATCTCATGCTCTCCGTTAAGTATGCAATAGCAGGAGTAGGCATAGGTCCTATTTGAATTACATTGTAACCAACTGAAGTTAATCCACTTACAAGTGCATTTTCTATCATATAACCACTTCTTCTTGTATCTTTTCCTACAAGAATTTTATTTGTTGTTGAGTGTTTTCTAAAATAAATCCCAGCTGCTTGCGCTAATTTTATAACTGTAATTACATCTAAAAACTCTCCAGCCTTTCCTCTAACTCCGTCTGTTCCAAATAGTTTCATTAAATCTTCCTAAAATTAAACTCTATTTAAGTTATTTTGGATAGTATTCTATCCTTTAAAAATTTATAAAGAGGTTAAATAAAATGGCAAATCATAAATCTTCTGAGAAGAGAGCTAGACAGACATTAGTAAAAACTATAAGAAATAGATTTTACAAAACAAGAATTAAAAACATCACTAAAGATGTTATTGCAGCAGTAGAAAGTGCTGATAAAGAAAAAGCAGTAGTTGCTATGAAAGTTGCAAATAAATACTTCCACCACTGCGTTTCAAAAGGTATTTTAGCAAAAGGTACAGCTTCTAGAAAAGTAAGCAGACTTCAACTAAAAGTTAATGCTATATAATTTATGCTAAAAGACAAACTCCAACCTTTTATTACTAGATCAGAGGAGATTACAAATCTATTGATGTCTCCTGACATAACTAGTGATATAAAAAGAATGACAACACTGTCAAAAGAGCAATCAAGTATAGAACCAATTGTTAGAAAAGCAAAAGAGTATATAAAAGTTCTTGAAAATATTGAAGAGAATAGAAGTATGCTTGATGATTCTGAGCTGGGTGATTTAGCAAAAGAAGAATTAAAAGAGCTAGAGCAAAAAAAACCTATTTTGGAAGATGAGATAAAGTTTCTTATGATTCCAAAAGATCCAAATGATGATAGAAATATATATTTGGAGCTTAGAGCTGGAACAGGCGGAGATGAAGCTGCACTTTTTGTTGGAGATTTGTTTCGTGGTTATTTGCGATATGCAGAAAACAATGACTGGAAAGTTGAAATAATGAGTTCAAGCGATAGTGAAGCTGGTGGGTATAAAGAGATAGTAATCCTAGTAAAAGGTGATCACGTTTACTCAAAGTTAAAATATGAAGGTGGAACTCATAGAGTTCAAAGAGTTCCAGCAACAGAGTCTCAAGGTAGAGTTCACACTTCTGCAATTACAGTTGCTGTTATGCCAGAAGTTGATGACGTCGAAGTTGAGATAAATGAAAATGACCTTAAAATTGATGTTATGAGAGCTAGTGGAAATGGTGGACAATCTGTAAATACTACTGATTCTGCTGTTAGAATTACGCATATTCCTTCAGGTATTGTTGTAACAAATCAAGATCAAAAATCTCAACACAAAAATAAAGATAGAGCAATGAAAGTTCTTAAAGCTAAACTTTTTGAAATTGAGATGCAAAAAAAGATGGAAACTGAAGGTGCAAATAGAAAAGAGCAAGTAGGAACTGGAGATAGAAGTGGAAGAATTAGAACTTATAATTTTCCTCAAAATCGTCTAAGTGACCACAGAATAAATCTAACTTTATATAGACTTGACTATATTCTTCAAGATGGTCTGTTTGATGAGGTAATTGATCCTCTTATTGCTGATCATCAATCAAGACTTATCGAAGCAAATGGGCTATAAAAGCCCTCTTTGTTTTATAGTATAAAGTCAAATTTCTTAAATCATAAACTTTTCAATTAGTTGCCAAATACCAGCTGTACAAATTCCAGCAAAAATTCCAGCAACAACATCATCACCCATTACTCCTAGACCACCCTTTACATCCCTATCAATTTTTCCAATAATAGATGGTTTCCAAATGTCAAAAATTCTAAAAAAGATAAACGCAATAGGAGCTAAAATAAAAACATTTTCACTATTTATTCCACAAATAGCTAATGCTATCCACATACCAGCTAATTCATCTATTACAATTTCACTACTATCATGACTACCAAGCTCTTTTTCATAAATGTCTATTTGTTTAACTGCTATTATAGTTATCAAAATAGATAGCAAAAATAAAGATGAAGTATGTAAAAATTCAAGTAAAACAAGTCCTAAAATTAAAGATACAAAACTTCCAACAGTTCCAGGTGCTTTTGGACTTAATCCACTAAATCCAACAGTTAAGAAAAATTTTCTAAAATTCATTTTTACTTCTTTTTATCAATTTCAAGTTTTTTTCTCTTTTCCCAAAGAGATTTTCTAGATATTCCCAATCTTTTTGAAAGTTCAGTATCAGGATATCTATTTTGATGATTTATTACTATAGTTTTTATATAATCATTTATTGACATAATTTGACTATGATCTAAAGATTTATTTTTACTATTAAAAACTACTTTCTTATGAGTAAATTCATCATCGCTTTCTAAGGAGCAAATTACACATTTTTTATCTACAATTTGTTTTAGAACTTGATCTTTTACATTTCTTTTTAAAGTATGATAATCAGTAAGGTATATAATAGTTCTTTCACATTCACTAATTATCTGTTTTTGCCAATTTGCTGAAGATAAAGATATAAATTTTATTGGTAAATCTACTTTTTTTGCAATTTCAAAAACAAGTTTATCAGCATAACTTTGAAAATTTGTCTCTATTAATAAAGGGAATGAAAGTGGTACTAATACATCATTAATATCAATATCGCTCATAGTAAAGTCGAAATAATCTTTTAATACTTTAAGTTCTCTTCTTATTGCTCTACACTCTTTGTAGTGGTAAATTTTCCTAACTAATTCATCCATCAAAAATGGCTTCATAATATAATCTTTAGCACCATCTTTGATAGGATTTGTTACTGTTTCATCTGAAATATAAGATACTAAAAGAAGTATTATTGAATTTTTTGCATATTTTTTTATAACACTCTTTGCAACAGAGCTTGAAATAGATGTTGAAAGAAGTACAATATCATACTCTTTTGTGAGATTTTCAATATTTACATTCTCTACAAAATCACAGTTATGACCGTCATCAAGAAGTCTTGAAACAACTTTTTGTGCTAGATACACTTCATTTTCAATTATTAATATATTCATTTTATTTAGTCCAATCGTAATATCTTAAATTTGCGATAGCTTGTACAACTACTCCTTCTTCTCTTCCTATAGCTCCAAGTTTTTCTGCTGTTGATGCTTTTATATTTATAAACTGTTTTGGAAGATTTAGAAGTTTTGATAAACTTATTTTTATTTCATTTTTGTGAGGATTTATTTTTGGTTTTTGAGCAATTATTGTAATATCAATGTTTACAATCTCATATCCAACACTATTTACAAAGTTTAGAATCTTTTTCAAGAGTATTTTAGAGTCAATTCCTTTGAACTCATCACTAGTATCTGGAAAAAACTCTCCAATATCACCAGCACCAATACCACCTAGAAGAGCATCAATTAAAGAGTGAATTAAAACATCACCATCACTATGAGCTTTAAATCCATAATTATATGGCAATTTTACCCCACCCAAAAACATCTCTTTTGTATCTTCAAAACTATGAATATCATATCCCATTCCAACAAATTGTGTTTTAGCTGGAGCTTTTAAGCATGGAATTTGTGAAATATCCTCTACAAAAGTTAGTTTTTTACTAGCAATATCACCTTTTACATAGAAAATATCTTCACCTATATTTTTTATAGCACTACTTTCATCTGTAAACTCAATATTATTTGAAATTGCTTTTCTTAGAATATTTGTATTTGATAATTGAGGAGTTTGAATAAGTTTTACATCTTCTCTTTTTATAGTATTTTTTTCAAATATAACTGTATCACTTACATCTAAAATTGGAACTATACAAGATGCTTTATTTTTATTTTTGATTAAATCAGAAATAATGTTTTGGCTAATACAAGCACGAGCTACGTCACTTATCATAACATAAGGAGTATCAACAAATTGCAAAGCATTTTTTATAGAATTTTGTCTTGTATCTCCACCTTTGGCAAAAATAAAATCATCACTAAAGTTTTTCATGTAGTTTAATTCAATTTTATGTGAAACTACAATAGTTTTTGAAAAGTTATAAAAAGAGGTTAATCTATTTGTAACATTTAACCACAGAGGTTCATTATCAACTCTAATCCACTGTTTTTTACATAAATTATCAAATCTTGTAGAATTTCCAGCACATAAGACAACTAAAGTAATATCTTTCAATTATAAACCTTTGAGTAAAAAAGTTACATATTGTAGCTAAATGTTACTTATAATACTTTTAAGAATTACTCTTTATATTGTCGTTTATGTTACTTATTGTAGTTAAAAATGTATTACTGTTTAATCCAAATAACTCAATTTCATTAATAGCTTTTTTTATATTTTGTTCTAACAATGGCTCTCTTAAATTAGAAACAATACTAATAATATCTAATATAAGAGCTTTTAGTCTAAACTCATTTGGGCAATTTTGTAAATCCTTTGAAAACAAAATTGGAAATATAATATTGTGACTTAAACCCCATTTTTTAAGTATATTAGAGCTTATTCTTTGAGAATTAAAACCTATAAATTTTTCTTCAGCTTTACTCATATTTGAGTTATTTATTTCACTTAAAAACTGCTCAGTTAGCTTATTTTCGCTTATTGCTTTTGAAATAAGAGGTTTTGCTAAATCTTGTAAAAATGCTGGAATAAGAAGTTCATTTTTTAGTTTTTTATCACTATTTTTTAACCACATTTCAACAATTAGCATTGAAAGAGTATTTGAATATAAAAAATCATCAAAAGTAACAGCATATGAAAATAGATTTGTTTTTATAGTTCTACAAAAAGATAAAGATGTTGCCAATGCACAAACAAACTCTAAACTTGTAATTGAGATAAAATTTTGTATATTTTTTGGTTTATTAAAAAAGTCAAATATTTGAAAATCGATAATTTTTAAAATATCTAAATGAAGATTTTTGTCTTTTTTTATAATCATAGCAAGTTGTTTAAAATTTCTATTTTTTGATTTTCTAAAACTATCTAAATCTATGATAATTTCTGGTAAAGTTGGTATATTTTGTATATATTTTGCGAAATTTTTTATCATTTTGTTTAAAAACCTAATATGAAATAAGAATGATTATATAAAATTGTAACTTATACTATAGGTATTAAATATAATTAAGCTATAAAATAAAATTAATATGCTTTTAAACATTCTTTATGATAGAATATTTTTTTTATTGCGGGGGGACGCTTTGGCGTTGAGAAGGTAAAACCTGACCCTTTGAACCTGATGGTTAAGACCAGCGTAGGAAGTAAATTTTAAAAATTAAATTTGATAAAGCTAAAATAGATAAAATTTAATAAAAAGTACTTTCTTTCGAGAGTACTTTTTTTTTGCTCAAAATTTGTCTTAGCAATAAAGAAAATAATATTAATTTAGGAGCAAAAATGCAAGATATACACAAATGGTTAGAAGAACACAAAAACGATGAAGTAAGAACTCAAATGTATTATGCAAAACAGGGAGTTATAACTCCTCATATGGAGTATGTTGCAAAAGTTGAAAATCTTGATGTTGAGTTTATAAGAAGTGAAATTGCAAGAGGAAGACTTATAATTCCTGCAAATGTAAATCATACGAATCAAATTCCTATGGCTATTGGAATTGCTAGTTCATGTAAAATAAATGCAAATATTGGAAGTTCAGCCCTAGCAAGTGATGTTAGCAAAGAGATTGAAAAAGTTGATGTGTGTTTAAAATATGGTGCCGATACTATCATGGATTTAAGTACAGGTGGAGATTTAGATATGATTAGAAAAGCTGTTATAACTCACTCTACAGTTCCAATTGGTACTGTTCCTATTTATCAAATACTACATGATGTAAAAGATAAAATAGAGGATTTAAGTATCGAAAAAATGCTTGAAGTAATTCAAAGACAAGCAGAGCAAGGTGTTTCTTATTTCACAATCCATGCTGGATTCTTACTTGAATTTATGCCTCACATTGCAAAAAGAAAGATGGGAATAGTTTCAAGAGGTGGAAGTTTGATGGCTGCTTGGATGATGCATTATCATAAAGAAAATCCATTTAATACAGCTTTTGATAAAATATTAGATATTTGTAGAAAGTATGATGTATCTTTATCTTTGGGTGATAGTTTAAGACCAGGTTGCTTGGCAGATGCTAGTGATGAAGCACAACTAAGAGAGCTAAAAGTTCTTGGAGATTTAACACTTAGAGCTTGGGAAAAAGATGTACAAGTTATGATTGAAGGACCTGGACATGTACCTTTAAATCAAATTGAGAGAAATATGAAAATAGAAAAAGAGTATTGCCATGAAGCTCCTTTTTATATTTTAGGTCCTCTTACAACTGATATTGCTGCTGGATATGATCACATTTCAAGTGCAATTGGTGCAGCTGTTGGTGGGTGGCATGGTGCAAGTATGCTTTGTTATGTTACACCAAAAGAACATTTAGGTTTACCAAATGCTGAAGATGTTAGAAATGGAATTATTGCATACAAAATTGCAGCTCATAGTGCAGATATAGCAAGAGGAAGAAAAGGTGCACGTGATATTGATGATGAAATGAGTGATGCAAGATATTCATTTAATTGGAATAGACAGTTTGAACTTTGTTTAGATCCAGATCGTGCAAGAGAGTATCACGATGAAACTTTACCTCAAGATGTATTTAAAGAAGCAGAATTTTGCTCAATGTGTGGACCAAAATTTTGTTCATATAAGATAACTCAAAAAATTGTAAAAGAGCATGGTGAAGCAATAGATAATATGGTAGGGTAATTTAAGACAAAAATTATCCTAATTAAAATATAATACTCTTCGAAGTATATAAAGGATTTAAAATGAATATAGAAGATATTAAAAAAGCTTTACAAAGCGTTAAATACCCTGGTTTCTCAAAGTCAATTATTGATTTTGGATTTGTAAAGGATATTAAATTAGATGCAAGTTCTTGCACAATATTATTAGATATTACTTCAACAGCAAAAGAGGTTGAAGATGAATTGAGAAGAGATGTTCCAAAAGCTCTTCCAAATTTAAATGTTAATTTAGTTTTTAGTAAACCTAAAGAGGAACAGCAAAAAAGTAATAGTGTAAGTGGTCAAAATATTGCACCACAAATAAAAGATATTGTAATGGTTAGCTCAGGAAAAGGTGGAGTTGGAAAATCAACTACAACCGTAAATCTTGCAATTGCAGCTGCTATGCAAGGTAAAAAAGTTGGTATTTTAGATGCTGATATTTATGGACCAAATATTCCTAGAATGATGGGAGTAAATGGAAAAGAGGTTGAAGTAATAGGAAATAAAGCAAAACCATTAAACGCTTATGGTGTTGATGTTATGTCTATGGGAATTTTGATGAAAGAGGGAGAAGCTGTTATTTGGAGAGGTGCTATGATTATGAAGGCAATCCAACAGCTTCTAAGAGATATTTTATGGGAAGAGTTAGATATTTTATTTATTGATATGCCTCCAGGAACAGGAGATGCACAACTTACACTTGCTCAAAGTGTACCTGTTAGTGCTGGAATAAATGTTACAACTCCTCAACATGTAGCTCTTGATGATAGTAGAAGATCTTTAGATATGTTCTCAAAACTTCATATTCCAGTTGCTGGAATTGTTGAAAATATGAGTGGATTTATCTGTCCATCATGTAATACAGAGTCTGATATTTTTGGAAAAGGAACATGTGATGAATTAGCACGTGAGTACAATACACAAGTTTTAGCTCATCTTCCAATTGAACCTTCTATTAGAGTTGGTGGAGATAGTGGAAAACCAATTGTTTATTTTGAACCTGAATCAATAAGTGCAAAAAGATATATGATGGCTGCAGATAAACTTATATCTATGCTTGAAAATCAACAAGAAGTTTCAAATGAAGCTATTCAGCCAATTATGCCAGCAGGAATTAGTGCATGTTCTCCTGAGGGACAAAAGATTAAAGCTGAGCATGAAGCTAAAAAAAGTGGTGGTTGCGGAACTGGATGTGGCTGTCACTAAAAGAATGTTTGGATAGGTAGAATACCTATCCAAATTTATAATTTAATCAACTAAAGGATAAACGCCATTTTTGTCATGGTTTTCAATTCCCTTGATTGGTGGATTAAATACACAAATCAATCTCATATCAACATTCCCACCATATAAATAGTGCTCATCATGATTATTTAAAGCATACATTACACCATCATAAATTTCATGAATTTTTCCAGTTTTTAAATCCTCTATTTTGCCATTTCCTGCAACACAGTAAACAGCTTCAAGATGGTTTTGATAGTGAATAAGTGTTTTTGTATTTGCTTTTATAATTGTCTCATGAAAAGAAAATCCCATTTCATCATCTTTTAAAAGCATTCTTCTACTAATCCATTGACCATCTTTTGCAAAAACTTCTTTAGAAGTTCCTATTACATCTTTATTTATATCTCTTAGTATCATTAATACTCTCCTTTTAAGTGTTCTTTTCTCTCTTCTATTAATTTATCTACTGCTATTTCAAATTTTTTTAATCCTTCTTCTAAAAGCTCTTCTTCAATTAAAAGTGGTGGTAAAAATTTAACAACTTGACTTTCGCTTCCACAAGTTTCCACAATTAATCCTTCTTTAAAAGCATTTTTAGAGATATCACTTGCCATTGATTTATCATTTTTTATCTCAAAACCATAAGCCAAACCTCTACCTCTTACATCAATGTCATAAACATCTTTATATTTATTTGCAATATCAAGTAATCTTTGTTTTAAAATTTTCTCTTTGTAAAATACAGCTTTAGAGATATTATCATTTTGCCAATAGTGTTCAAGAGATACTTTTGAAGCTACAAAAGCTAAATTATTTCCTCTAAAAGTTCCTGTATGCTCACCTGGTTTCCATTGATCTAAATGTGGCTTAAATAGTAAAAGAGCCATTGGTAAGCCACCACCTATTGATTTTGACAATGTTACCATATCAGGATTTATTCCAGCAAATTCAAAAGAGAAAAACTCCCCACTTCTTCCATTTCCTACTTGAATATCATCAATAATTAATAAAATATCAAACTCTCTACAAATGGCTTCAAGCTGTTGTAACCACTCTTTTGAAGCTACATTTATTCCACCTTCACCTTGAATAGTTTCAAGTATAACAGCAGCTGGCAAATCAACTCCACTACTTCCGTCTTCTAAAAACTTTCTAAAATATGTTAATGTATTCATATCTCCAAAATATCCATCAAATGGCATAAAAGTAGCATTTGTTCTACTTATATAACTCTCATCTCTATACTCATTATTTCCAGTAACCGCTAATGAGCCTTGAGAAAGTCCATGGTAACCATTTGTAAATGCGACAATATTACTTCTTCCTTTTACAAGCCTTGCAAGTTTAAGTGCAGTTTCAACTGCATTTGTTCCTGTTGGTCCTGTAAATTGAAGTTTATATTCAAGATTTCTTGGTTTTAAAATTAAACTTTCAAAAGTTTGTAAAAACTCTTTTTTTGCAGTTGTTGCCATATCAAGTCCATGAACTATTCCATCTTCTTGCAAGTATTCAATCAAAGCTTTACTTATGTGTTCATTGTTGTGTCCATAATTTAAAGTTCCAGCTCCTGCAAAAAAGTCGATATATTCAACTCCTTGTTCGTCTGTTAAAATAGCACCTTTTGCTTTTTTAAAAATTGTTGGGAAACTTCTTATATATCCTCTTACTTCTGATTCTAGTTTTTCAAATATTCTCATTTTTTCTCCTTTATTTTATTGGTCCAATTTTAAATTGAACTTCCTCTTGGTGTGAATCTATAAAATCTTCAATAAAAAATAGTGTATTTTTTTCTATTTTTGTCTCATACTTTTGTGCAAATTTTTCAAAAACTCTTTGTGATGATATATTTGAAGGTGATACAGTTGAGATTAAATATCTTATATTTTTTCTTGTTACTATATTGTCTATTAAATTTAAAGCTATATTTTTTCCTCTATGATTTTCATCAACAGATACTTGCCAAATAAAAAGTGTATTATTTTCATTTGGTAAATAATATCCTGAAACAAAACCAATAATCTGATTTTCAAATAGAGCAACACTACAACTATTTTTAAAGTGGGTTGATTGAAGAAGGTATAAATACTGTGAGTTTAAGTCTAAGACTTTACTTTTTTTAACTAAATTATATATATATTTAGCATCTTTTTTTTCTGGTTCTCTTATGGTGTATCTGGTATCCATAATGCTCCTTTTAGTCTAAATTATGTAAAAAAATTACAAACTTTATGTAAAATATTTACAAACTATGAGTGGAATTTATACCATTTTAAAATAAGTTATAGCTTAATGCTTTTAATATTATTGTATGATTTATTTGGTTTGATGTCGTTTTTTAGGGTGTTTAAGAAATTTGGTAAATTAGAAGTTATCTAGTTTTTCTGAATCACAACTTGAGAGTGTTTCTAGTTTTTTTTCAATAATTTTTAGAAATTCTTGTTTATGTTTTAAATCCATATTGTCTTCAATTATCTCCAAAATATATAAAATTCCATTTGAATTTATTTTTTTTATTGTTGCAAGATAATGAACAAATGCTATTATTTTAATATCATCTATTGAATAAAGTTTTTTTATAGTTTTATCTTTTTCTAAAGGAAGAAGAAGTTTTTCTTCATACATTTTTAGAGTTCTTGTTTTTGTATTTAGAAGTTCTGAAATACTACTAAGTGGTAAGATATTTTTTTGATTATTTAAAAGTGCCATTTTTTATTTTGAAAGAAGTGTGGAATTTATCCACACTTGTAATACTCTTGGAATAATTCTTCTACTTTTTCTATTACTAACTCTTCGTGCCAATTGTGTCTTTTAGCAAAAGTTTTGATTTCATAGCTTTTCTCCTCTTCTGTACAAAAAAAGTATAATTTTTTTACAAAAGGTTTTGGAACTGATATTGCAATTTTTTGAAAATAGTTCTCTTTACAAGCTGGAGAGCAAAAAACTTTTGAAATTGGTATTTTCTTAGAGCAGTGTTGACAGCTATTTGTCATTTAAACTCCTTTTTTAGTTTTTGTTTCGAGCATTATAACAAGCAATTATTAAATGCAACTTAGTTGTATAAGAAATATTAATAATTTTTATCTGTTTCTTGAGTTTTTTTCTTCTATTCCTGAGATTTCAAATCTTCTTGCTAACTCTTGTTTTACTCTATCAGGATTTATATTAAGACTTGCAAGAGCTACTAAAACATGATATGTAATATCGGCTGCTTCATATATTGCTTCATTTTCATTTTTATCTTTTATTGCAAAAGTGAACTCTCCTGCTTCTTCTACAATTTTTTTAAGCATAGAATTTTGGCTACCATTTAAAAGTTTTGCAGTGTAAGATTTTGTAATATCTTCATTTTTTCTTTTTTGTATAGTGTGGTATAAATTATCTATTACACTATAAGTTTTTGATAAATCAATTTTTACATTTTCAACAATTTCACTATTTTCAAGATTTGTAAAAAAACAAGATTTTCTTCCTGTGTGACAAGCAACTCCTTCTTGAATTACTTTAAACAAAAGAGTGTCGTTATCGCAATCAATAAAAATATTTACAATTTTTTGAGTGTGATTTGAGCTTTCACCTTTTTTCCAAATTCTCTTACGACTTCTACTAAAATAGTGTGCATATCCAGTTTTTAGTGTAATTTCTAAAGCTTTTTTGTTTGTATATCCTAGCATTAAAACTTCATTTGAACTACTATCTTGAGTTATAACAGGTATTAAATCTCCCATTTTTTCCCAATCTATTTTTTCTATATCTTTCATCTAATTAATACCTTTAAATTTTGTTCCAATATCTATTTTTAATCTATCTATAGCCATAAGCTCTTTATCTATACCAATATCAATTCCAAAGTCATATTTTTTATTGTAATCATCATTTTGGTTATCGCTATATTTTTTGATTTTGTCATATTTTTGGTTTTGATTATATTTTATTGGAGGTTTTATTTTAAGAACAGATTCAATAGAATCACCAAAAAGGTGGTTAATAGAAGATAGTAATAATAAAATTAAAGCTACTATTTTCATTTTCCATCCTTTTTGGAGTCTAGATACTATTTTTGATTAACTACTGTATCTCTATTCTTGTCTTTTGTATCAACCCAAATATTTGGAGTTGAACCTCCTGGCGTTAAGAAAATTTTAGCATCTTTGTTTTCTCTTAAGGCTTCGTTGAATTTTCCTTGAACTTCAATTTGTTGCATTTGAAGAAGACTAGGTGTTAAAGATTCAGCAATAACTTTATTTGCAACAGATTGTGCTTTTGCCTCAATAGCAACAGCATCAGCTCTACCTTGTGCTTCAATTCTTTTAGCTTCAGCTTCTCCAGTTGCAAGTGCAGCTCTTTTTTCAGCTTCTTGCTTAGCTCTTTGAACTTCGTATCTTACTCTTTCAGCTTCTTGATTTGCTATTTGAACTTTTTCAATTTGTTCTTTTATTTTTTCAGGAAGAACTATCTCTTTTAGTTGAACAGATTCAACAATAACTGCATTTTTAGATCTCTCATTTACTTTTTCTTTGATTAATCTATCAAGACTTTCAGCAACTTCATTTCTTTTCATTGGAAGAACTTCGGCGTTGTATCCACCAAGAACACTTCTTGCAACTTCTCCAACAACTTGATTTACAATTTTATCTTCCCAAGATGGTCCCCAAATTGCAATTGTTTCAGGAACTCCATCAGCAATAATATTGTATTGAACTGTTAATTCAATAGAAATTGGTAAACCTCTTGAATCAAGAACATTAATAGCAGGGTTATTTTTGATACTTTGATCAAACGAACCTATAGATTGTGTATTCATATATGTTAAAAGTCTAACTTTTGTATCAACAACAATAACTTTTTGTATTACTGGTATATAAAAATGAAATCCTGGATTTAAAGGTTCTTTATCATATTTTCCAGTTGTTGCTTTAATACCAACTTGTCCTGATTCAATAATAACAAATGGTTTAAACAAAAATAGTGCACCAATTAATATAATTACAAGGTATAACATACCAGCTTTTTTACCAAAATTTTTGAAAAATTCTGGAGTTTCAAATGGTGGCTGAAAATTTCCACCTCCTCCACCGCTAGGTTTATTTCCTTGCTGTCTGTTCTTAAAATAGTCGTTATCTATTGGCATAATCTTCCTTATCTTTTTTTTAATCTAATATACTATTTAAAATTAGTTAATATATGTTAAATACTGTGTATATTTTGGATTTTTTCCAGTTACTACATCAAAATATGCAGATTGGATTTTTTCTGTAATCGCTCCTCTGCTTCCACATCCAATAACTCTTGCATCAACTTCTCTAATAGGAGTTATCTCAGCTGCAGTTCCAGTAAAGAATGCTTCATCAGCTACATAAATCTCTTCTCTAGTTATTCTTCTTCTAACAACTTCAATTCCCATATCATGTGCTAAATCAATTGCAGTTGCTTGAGTAATTGATTCTAAAGAGTTGTCATTTGGTGGAGAGATTAATTTTCCATCTTTAACTATAAAGAAACATGCACCTGATGCTTCTGCAATATATCCTTGGTCATCTCTTAACAAAGCTTCATCATATCCAGCTTCAACAGCTTCAAATTTTGCCATTTGAGAGTTCATATAGTTTGCAACTGATTTTGCTTTTCCCATACCTGAAGTATTTGGAGTTCTTGTAAATGATGATATTTTTACTCTAACACCTTTTTTAAGACCTTCTTCTCCTAGATATGCACCCCATTCCCAAGCAGAAATAGAAACTTTTACAGGTGCATCTTTATGATAAAGTCCCATTACTCCATAACCTAAATATACAAGAGGTCTAATATATGCTCCATTTGTTAGCTCATTTTTTTGTAATAATTCTACTTGAGCTTTGTTTAACTCTTCTAGTGAAAATGGAACATTCATTAATGTCATTTTTGATGAATTTAAAAGTCTTTGAGTGTGTTCATTTAGTTTAAATATTGCACATCTTCCATCAACTGTTTTATAAGCTTTTGTTCCTTCAATTGCACCATTTCCATAGTGTAAAGTGTGACTTAAAACGTGTACTTTTGCTTCATTCCAAGGAGTAAACTCTCCATCCATCCAGATATATTTTGATTCAGTCATTGGTTTTATTATCCTAAAATTAGATTTTAATCAATAATATTATCAAAAAGATAATTAAAATAAGTTCTAAGATTAAAAAATGTACTATTCGTAAAATATTTGGAAATAAAATGATAAAAAACTTGATACTAATTTTTATGTTACTATTTTTTAGCTCTTGTGCAGTAAATCAAAATAGATTAGAGCAAATAAAAAAAGAGCCAATAGATGAAGAGCTTTTGAGCCATGTTCGATATATACTATACTTAATGCAGATAAATGATTTAAAAAATCTAAATGAGATTTATATAAATAAAAACTATGGTTATTTTGAGGTAAATTTAAATGAGTTTGAAAATAAACCACAAATAATCAAAAAATATACAATTGAAGAAATTGATACATATATTGAGAGTTTTGATATACAAAATATTGAAGTTTCATTTAATTGTAGTCCATACAATGATGCTTTTTATGGTTGGAATAAAGATGGAATTTTTATTTTTGAACCAAAAACAAACTACTTAGATACTTTTTTAAATGATAAAACTAAAGAGGAAAAAGAGTTTACTAAAAAAGTTAAAAATATCAGTTATGAGGTTGTTGCTACAAATAACACTATATTCTATATTACAAAAATTGATAAAAAATATTATATTACATTAATCGATAATTTAAAAACAAATTGTAGTAATTCTTTAATTCAAGCTTTTTAGCAATTTTAAAATATAATATAATCTTTAAATAAATATAAGAAGATGATATGAAGCAAAAAATAGAAGATTTAATAAAAGATAAAGTTTTAATAATTGATGGAGCTATGGGAACACAGCTTCAAGCTTGTGAGATAGAAAAAGAGTTTTGGCAATTTGAAAATAAAGATTTAGAAGGGTGTAATGAGCTTTTAAATCTAACAGCTCCTCATATTTTGGAAACAATTTATGAAAATTATGCAATTGCTGGTGCAAATTTTATTAGCACAAATACATTTGGAAGTATGCCATGGGTTTTGGAAGATTATGAAATAGGACATATGTCTTACGAGTTATCAAAATTAGCAGCTAGTAGTGCAAAAAAGATTTGTGAAAAATATCATACAAAAGATGAGCCAAAATTTGTTTTAGCATCTATTGGACCTGGAACAAAACTTCCTAGTCTTGGTCATATAACTTACGATGCAATGTATGAAGGCTATAAAATAATGGCTTCTGGTTTATGTGACGGTGGAACTGATGTTTTTCTACTTGAAACTTGTCAAGATCCACTTCAAATAAAAGCAGCTCTACATGCTTTAAATGATGTTGCACCAAAAATTCCAATTATGGTTTCAGTGACAATTGAGTTAAATGGAACAATGCTAATAGGAACAGATGCACAAACAATTGCTGCAATACTAAAACCTTTTAATATTTTATCTTTAGGATTTAATTGTGGGACTGGACCTTTGCAAGTTCAAAAACATGTCAAAGCTTTGAGTGAAGTATCAAAATTCCCAATCTCAGTTCATGCAAATGCAGGACTTCCTCAAAATAGAGGTGGAAAAACTTTTTATCCAATGGGACCTGATGAGTTTACAGCTTTACAAAAAGAGTTTTTAGAGATAAATGGTGTTTCATTTTTGGGTGGTTGTTGTGGAACTACACCTACTCATATAAAAACTTTAAGTGATGCAGTTAAAGGTATTGTTCCAAAAAAACCAAATGGATTTTTAAAAGCTTCATTAGCATCTCTTTTTAATATAGTTCCACTAAAACAAGAACCAGCTCCTCTTTTAATTGGAGAGAGAAGTAATGCAACTGGAAGTAAAGCATTTAGAGAACTTTTAAAAGCAAATGATTATGAAGGAACACTTAGTGTGGCTCAACAGCAAGTTCGAGCTGGGGCTCATGTAATTGATGTTAGTGTAGGTTTTGCAGGGCGAGATGAAACGCAAGATATGGATAAAGTTGTATCTTTATACTCTCAAAAGATTTCACTTCCACTAATGCCTGATTCTACTCAAATAAAAGCTTTGGAAGCTGCTTTAAAGCAAATAGGTGGAAGATGTATTATAAACTCAGTTAATCTTGAAGATGGAGAAGATAAATTTGATGAAGTTTGCAAATTGGCAAAAAGATTTGGAGCTGCTCTTGTTTGCTTAGTAATAGATGAGATAGGAATGGCAAAATCAAAGATGCGAAAACTTGAAGTTGCACAAAGAATTTATGATTTATGTGTAAATAGACATGGTTTTGATCCTGCTGATTTAGTTTTTGATATGCTTACATTTACTATTGGTTCTGGTGATGATGAGTACAGAACTGCTGGAATTGAAACTTTAGAGGCTATAAAAGAGTTTCAGTTACTTCATCCAGAAGTTGGAACAACTTTGGGATTATCTAATATCTCATTTGGTCTTGCACAAAATGCAAGAATTTATCTAAATTCTATCTACCTTGACCACTGTGTAAAAGCAGGTCTAACGACTGCTATTGTAAATGTTAAACATATAATTCCACTAAATAAAATAAGTGTTGAAGATAGAAAATCTTGTGATGATTTGATATTTAATAATCAAGAAGATGGTGATCCACTATTTAAATTTATTGACCATTTTTCAAATGTTGAGTCACAAGATGAACAAAGTGATGAAGAGTATCAAAAAATGGAACCAATAGAAAAAGTTAAAAAACTTCTTTTAGATGGCGACAAGGATAGATTACTTCCTTTGGTTATGGAGTTAAAAGATGTTGTTCCCCCTGAACTAATTGTAAATGAGTGGCTAATTGATGGAATGAAAATAATTGGAGAGCTTTTTGGAAGTGGTCAGATGCAACTTCCATTTGTACTTCAAAGTGCAGAAACTATGAAAGCCACAGTTGATGCTTTAAATCCATTTTTACCAAAACAAGAAAAAACTAGTGAAACAACTATGGTTATAGGAACTGTAAAAGGTGATGTTCACGATGTTGGTAAAAATCTAGTTGATATTATTTTAAGTAACAATGGTTTTAAAATTGTAAATATTGGAATAAAAGCAGATTTAACTCAATTTTTAGAAGCCGCAAAAGAGCACAATGCAGATGCCATTGGAATGAGTGGATTACTTGTTAAAAGTACAGGTGTAATGAAAGATAATCTTGAAGAGATGCAAAAACTAGGACTTAAAATTCCAGTTATTTTAGGAGGTGCTGCACTAACTAAAAACTTTGTTGATGATTATTGCAGACCAATTTATGATGGACCAATTTTTTATTGCCGTGATGCATTTGATGGTGTTGTAACAATGCAAAGAATAGAAAAAGGCGGAGAGCTTGATACAAGATTAGCAGCTGATTTAATTGAAAAAATCGATACAAGCGATAGAGTTGAAAAAGAGGAGGCTGAAATTCCTCCTTATGAAGAGATATCTATGCCAAAAAGAGAGTTTATTGTTCCTCCATATTGGGAAAGAGTTGCAAAAACTGGAAATGAATTGGATAAAGAGTTGATATTCTCTTGGATAAATCATAGAGTTTTATTTAGACAAAGATGGGGATATAAAAGAGGAAAACAGACACCTGAGGCATTTATGAAGTATGAAAAAGATATTGTTGAGCCTATTTACTACTCTTTAAAAGATGAGCTTATTTCTAAAAATATATTTGAGCCAATTGCAATTTATGAGTACTATCCTTGTGTTTCTTATGATAATAAACTATATATTTTTGATAAAAAATATCTTTTTAATAATATTGAAGATGCCAAAAATGTTCCACCCTTAAGTGAAGCTATAAAAGTTATGGAGTTTCCAAGACAAAAAAGAAAACCTTTTAGATGTATAGCTGATTTCTTTGCAAATGATAGATTAGATGTTGTAGGATTTACATTAGCTAGTGCAGGATTAAAAATAAGTGATTATGAAAGAGAGTTTTATGATCGTGGAGAGTTTACAAAATATTATCAAGTTCACGGGCTTGGAGTTGAATTAGCTGAAGCATTAGCTGAAGTTTTACATAAGCAAATAAGACTTGATTGGAATATTGTTCCAAAAGAGGGGCATAGATTAAGTGATGTTCAAATGAAGCAGTATGTTGGTTGTAGATACTCTCCTGGTTATGCAGCTTGTCCTGATTTATCACAAAATAGAGATATTTTTGATCTTTTAAATCCTGAAAAATATGGAATAGAGCTTAGTGAAACATTTCAAATGCATCCCGAGCAAACTACTTGTGCAATTGTTGTTCACAACAAAGAGGCAAACTATTATAATGTTTAGATTTAAGAATTTACTTCTTAAATCTATTTTACCTCAATTTTAATAGGTAACAAAATAGTAAATTTTGCACCTTTGTAATCTATATTATTATAAAAGAATTGATAGTTTTCTACAAAAATATTACCTTTTAGATTATTATCTACTAATATTTTTGACATATACAAACCAATTCCTGTACCTTGAGATTTATGTTTTGTTGTGAAATATGGTTCAAAAATTCTAGATATAATCTCATCTTTTATACCCAAAGCATTATCAAAAATTTCAATAACTATATTTTCTTGATTTTTTGAAATATTAATAAAAATATATCTTAAGTCTTCTTTTTTTAAATCTTTTAAAGCATCTTTTGCATTTGTAATAATATTCATCAAAATTTGAATCAAATCATTTTCAATAGTTAAAAACTCAAAATCATCTATATTTTTTATAACTTCAATATTGTGAGACTGCAAAGATGGATTTAAAATATCTAATACTTTTTGCACTAAATGATTTATATTTATATTTGATACAACTTTATCTTTATCCAAAAAGCTTCTAAAATCCTCAATAGTATTACTTAAATATGATACAGAAGATTTGATATGATTTATTAAATCATAAAAATCTTTATCTTCTAAAATATTCATATTTTTCTTAAGCTCCATACCTGAAGTACAAACACTAATAGTTGATAGTGGTTGTCTCCATTGATGAGCTATATTTTCAAGCATTTCACCCATCGCTGCCATTTTTGATTGTTGTAAAAGAAGTCTATTTTTTTCTTCATTTTGTTTTATCTCAAAAGTAACTCTATTTTCTAGTTCTTGATTTGTTTTTTTTAGTAAATAAGCTCTATAAATAATAGCTAAAATTAAAAATAGAACAAAAATAACAATAAACAACTTAAAAACTGTATCTTTATCAATATTATTTTGATAGTGAATATATACCCATTTATTAAAAAATTCATGTTTTTGATTTTCATTTATTGAATTCAAAGCTTTATTTAAAATTGATGCAAGAGTTTTGTTTTCAATATTTGTTGCCATATAGAGTTTTAGACTTTCATCTATTTTTCCAGATACTTTGATATCTCCTACAAAGTGATTTTGTATTTCATATCCAATAACTGCAAGAGAGTCAATAACAGCATAAACTTCACCTTTTCTTACAGCTTCTAAAGCTTCATAAAGAGTTGAATACTCTACAAAATTGATATTTTTATACTTATTTTTTATTATATTACTTGTCGCAAAATCTTTAATAAGAGCAATTTTGACTCTTTTTAGACTTTTTAAATCTTCAATAAAAGGTTTAGAAATATCTGTAGCAATAACAAAAGGAAAATCTATATAAGGGTTTGTAAAATTTAAAAGATTTTCTCTATTTTTTTTAGATGCAATTGTTGTTAAAATATCACACTCATTTTGTACAACTTTTTCAAAACTTTCATGCCAATTTAAAGTTGGTATAAAATCCAATTCTACATCCAAATTTTTTGAAATTTGTATAATATACTCTTCTATAATTCCAATATGTTTATTGTTCAAAGTAGCTTCAAATGGCATCAAATCATTGTGTGAACAATAAGTAAAAGATTTTTTTGTTTTTAAATATGCTTTTTCTTCACTATTTAGTTCATTTTGAAAATTATTATGTAAAATAAAACTATTTAAATCTATATCATTTTTTATTAACCCCATTACTTTATATGTATTTATGATTAGATTCATTTTTTCATCAGAAACTGTTCCAATATCTCCATTTTTATCAAAAATAACTTTTTTTATCTCATTTGCTTCAAAAAGTAGTGCTTCTTTACTTTTATTTAGTGGATTATATTTTTCAAAAACAATATCAACACTTTTTTCAATATTTTCAAATGCCCATTTCCAACCATCTATTGAAGCTTTATAAAAATCATATACAATTTTTGGGTTTTTTTCTGCAAATTCGCTATTTGTAAACATAATATTTTCGTAAAAGTCAAATCCATAATCTTTTGGGTAGAAAATTTTGCTTTCATAACCTTTTTCTTTTAATAAAAAAGGTTCATTTGTAGTATAAGAAGCCATTAAATCAGCTTTTTTATTTATTAAATCATCAACATTAAAAGAGTGAGGAATTAGATTTACAGATTTAATATCAAAGTTTTGGCTACTAAACATAGCTTGTAAATTTGCAAAATTTAGTTGCTCATCTGCAATCATCAAGTTTTTATCTTTTAAATCTTTGATTGAGTTGATATTTGAATTTTTTAAAGCCAAAATTACAAGAGGTGAAGTTTGAAAAATAGCTCCAAATATAGAGATATCTTCGCCATTTGATTTGTGTACTATAAGAGAGCTAGAACCAAGTCCAAAAGTTGCTCTATTTTGAGTAACTTCTTGCAACACATTCGTTTCATTTTGGAATTTTTTAAACTCTACGTCAAGTCCAGCTTTTTGATAAAACCCTTTCTCTTTTGCTATATAAAATCCAGCAAATTGGAACTGGTCAAGCCACATAAGTTGAAGTGAAACTTTTTGTAAATCTGTTGCATATAGGTATTTGAAAAGTAAAATAAAAATAAATATCTTTTTCAAAATCAACCTTAAGTTTAAAATTTTAACAATTATTATAGCAAACTAAGGTAGAATTGTCACAATTTATTTGAGGAAATATTATGAATAGAGAAAAAAATATTAAAAATTACATATTAAATTACATTTATGCAACTTCAAAGCAACCAATTTTATTAAAAGATATGTTAGTTGCTTCAGTTCAGTTTAGCAATGATATGGAAGTTGATAGTTCAAGATTAGGTTTTAGATTAAGATTAACAAGAGCATATCTTGTTTATGTTTGGTTAGTTTTAGCAGTTCTTTTACCTATTTCTCTTCTTACACATAAAATGTTGGCAAAAATAGATTCACATATATCAATAGTTGGCGCGATGATTATAACAGCACTTATATTTATGGGATTTAACTACTTTAAAGATATTATAAAAAAGGAAATGACAAAAAGTAGGCTTAAAAAAGCTTGGAATTTACATTTTCCATTTTTTGATTATGAAGAGTATGCGAATAAAGTAAATGAGATTTTTGAAGAGGCTATGAGAGAAGAGGTTTCAAAAAGAGATTTACAAAAATATATTTTAGATAGATTGACTAATATTTAGTAATCTATCTTTTATCTAAAACTGTATCTAAAGCTAGTTTTGTATTTTCCCATCTATTTTGAGAGTTTAGCATTACTAGTAAAATATCTTTTTTCCCATCTTTAGCACGTGCAATTAAACAAGGTCCAGCTTTGCTTGTATAACCAGTTTTAACTCCAATCATATATTTCTCTTTTGGAAGAAGTTTATTGCTTGTATGTGCAAAGTAAGATCTTTTTGTATTTATTGCTTTAAAACTATAACTCTCTTTTTTTACAATATTATTAAAAGTACTATTTTTAATAGAGTATTCTGTAAGTTTTAATAAATCACTTGCAGTACTTTTGTGATTTGGAGCATCAAAACCACAAGGATTTTCGAAATTAGTATTTTTCATACCTAGTTTTTTTGCTTTTGTATTCATCATAGTTACAAATTTTTGTTTGCTTCCATTTCCAAGATAAATTGCAATTGCATTTGCTGCATCGTTTGCTGATTTTATCATAGCAGCATTTACTAAATCTCTTAAATAAAACTTCTCACCAACTCTAAAATTCATAATTGTAGGTTCAACTTTTTTCATCTCAGCAGTAATAGTAACAACGCTATCCATTTTACCGCTTTCAATCGCTAAAATTGATGTCATAATTTTTGTTAAACTAGCAGGTCTTATTATTTGATTTGCATCTTTTTGAAAAATTAACTGTTTTTTGTTTAAGTCTTTTACAATAATAGAGTCTAAATCTTTTTCAATTTTTTGAAAAACTTTTGCATCATTGTAGGCAAAGGCAAGTATTGGGCTTAAAAGCAAGACAAATATTTTTAAAAAGTTTCTCATGAAGTTTCCTGTTTGTTTTTTAGAATTTGCATTATATTGAAAAAAAAATTAAATAAAGCTATCAAGTAGGGCTTTTGCCTCTTTATTCCTTATTTTCTTTAGTTCCATATCTATATATTTACCAATAATCATCTGTTCTTGTTTAAAAGCCAAAGTTATTTTTCTTTTTGTTGGTCGTGTTTCATATATAAAAAAACCTGCTTCATACATAGACAATCTTATATTTGTAGAGATTGCATAAGTTGTAATAATTGAATTTTCTTTGCATATTTTATAAATATCAATAAAATACTCCTTTGTCCAAAGCTCAAAATTAACTTCACTTGAGAAAGCATCTTGATATACTATATCAAAAAAGTTTTCTTGAAAAGTTTTTATATACTCTCTTGCATCACCTATAAAAATCTCTATTTTTATTTTTTCATCTTCATATTTTTGATTGTTTGAGAGTTCATTTATGATATTTTTAAACTCATTAAACTCTTTTGGAAAAGTAAAATCTTTTAAAGATTTTATTAAATCTAAATCAAATTCAGGAGAATAAATATTTATTTTAATATCAAGATTATTTTTTAAAATATAATAAATAGTTGCAAAAGTATTGTAACCCAAACCAAAACATATATCTAAAATATTTAACTCTTTTTTATCTTGAAAATATGTAAATGCTGGAATAGTATGTTTGTTTAAAGCTTCACTTAATCCACCATCTTCTGTGTTGTGGAAGTGTTGATTATATTTTTTAGAAAAAAGTGTATGGCTACCATCACTTGTGGTAACCAGTTTATCACTTTGCAAAATTAATTTCCTAAACTCTCTAGTTTATCTTCACTTAAAAATAGTTTTTCATTTGACATAACTCCAATATTTGAAGCTAAAATATCTTTTGCAATATCTTTTGCTTCAGGAAGTGAGTGCATAGCACAAGTTCCACATTGGAAAATATTTAGCTCTGGAATATCACTTTGTTTTTCTACTTTTAAAACATCTTCCATAGATTTTTTCCAAGCAGTTGCTACTTCTTCTTCTTTTGGAGTTCCTATTAAACTCATGTAAAAACCAGTTCTGCAACCCATTGGAGAAACATCGATAATCTCAACTGTAGGAGAATTTAGATGATTTCTAATAAATCCAGCAAATAGATGCTCTAAAGTATGAATACCTTTTTCACTTAACATCTTTTTATTTGGTACACAAAATCTTAAATCAAAAACTGTAATAGCATCGCCTTTTGGTGTTTGCATAACTTTCGCAACTCTTACAGCAGGTGCTGGCATAATTGTGTGATCAACTCTAAAACTATCTAATAGTGGCATTTTATATCCTTTTTAATATATATATTTTTTAAAATTTTGAAAAATTATAGCCAAAGAAATGTAAAGTGTTATTAAATCATAATTTAGATTTTTTTGACTAAGATTAATCAAAAATTATCTAAAAAGAGAGTTTTCTATGGAATTGGTTTATTTATGGGTTGAAGATTATAAAAATATAAAGAAGCAGGGGTTTAATTTTTCGCCTAGATTTAGGTGTGAATATGATGACGAAAAGAATGAATTAAATATTATTGATAAAGATGAAACGGGTGAATTTTATCCTAAAAACTTTTTTGGTGATAATATAAATATTACTGCTATTGTTGGTGAAAATGGTAGTGGGAAAACTTCTCTTATAAATTTTATAAATACTTCACTTAATTTCAATAATAAAAATAAATTTTTATTATTATTTTTAGATAACAATGAAAAATACTATAGATCTAACTTAAATTCGTTTGAAAAATCTTTAATGATTCTTAAAAAACTTAATTTTAAAAGAAGTAATTATAATCCACTCAAAAATATAATAATAAATACTAAAAGTTATAATATAGAAAACACATTAAGATTTTTTATTTCAATATTTAATGAAGTAGAAAAAAATCTTTTTTTTAATCCAAATACAATTTTAATACAAGAAAACCAAGAAAAAAAACTAGAAATAATATCTGAACTTTTAGAAAATATAAGAGAAAAAGAGAAATTAGAAAAAGAATTATTAAAAATAAATATTTACATACTTGATGTAATAAATAAATTCTTTAATAATGAGAATTATATAGATTTTTTATGTGATGAACATGAAGAAAAAGATGAGTTTTATGATGAAATCGAAGAATTATCATTAAGAAGTATATTGGAGAAAAATAACTTTTACAAAGATTTTTTAAGTTATTTGTTAAATTTAATTATAGCATTAAATAATCATTCAGAAAAACCCACTAATCCTTTTTCAAAGTATATACAAAATAAAGAAGTAAGCTATCTTTTTAGAAATATTCAGGAAGTAAATTTCATAGAAAATTTTTTACATGAACTAAATGAAAGTAAATTTATTTCTCCAGAAGATTATGATGAAGAAAATGTTTTAGCTAAAGATAAAACTTTTGAAGAAAATTGTAATGACTATCTTAATTTAGAAAAAAATCTGAATGAAAAAGTATTATTATCAAAAATTAGAATTTACAAAATCCAAAAATTTAAAGAACTTTTGTGCTTTGACTTTTTTGATGATAGAGATGTTTCATTTAATAATTTTAGCGAGGGTGAGAAAAATTTATTTCTCTCAAATTTAGAAATATATTTTCAATTTCTAAATGGAAATAAAATTATATTACTAGATGAAATTGAATTAAGTTTACATCCTCAATGGCAAAAATACTATATAAATAATTTGCTAAAAATATTTAAATTTAATAATGTACATTTAATCTTTGTTACTCATTCCCCTTTTCTACTTTCTGATATTCCAAAAGAAAATGTAATTTTTTTAGAAAAATATAATGAAAATGATGATGAAGTAAAAAAAAGAGTTCAAAGAATAGGTAATTGCAAAAATGTATCTAAAAAAACAAATATAGAAACTTTTGGAGCAAACATTCATACTCTTTTATCTCATGGATTTTTTATGAAAGATGGGCTTATGGGAGAATTTGCGAAAGATAAGATTCAATCAATTATAGATTATCATGAAGAACTTTTGAAAAAAGAACTAACTAAAGAAGAAAATGAAAGTCAAAGAGATATAGAAAAAGAAATTTATGAAAAAGAGCATAAAACTAAGTTTTGGCAAATTCAATCAATTATTGGTGATGATTATTTAAAGCAAATAATAAAAAATCATTTGATAGAAATAGAGAAAATAGTCTTAGGAAATGATGAAGCAAAAAAAGAAGAAGTCAAAAGATTAAAAGCTCAAATAGAGTTATTGGAAAAATGAAATGTTAAAAATAAAATATTCATCAAATTTAGAAGATAAATATTACAAAGAAATTGCAAAAAGTAAAGCTGATAAATTTAATGGTTTAACTTTTGAAAAGTATTACGAAGAAAACTATAAAAGTATTCTCAAATTTGATTTAAAAGATATTCTTTGTGGAGATTTTGAAAAACTAATTGAGATTAAAAATAAACTTGGCAAAAAAGATGACAATAAAATCAAAAGTTTTTTTAACTATGATAAATCTAAAATAAATAATTCTTCGCCTTTGATTTCAAAACTACAACCAAAAATATCAAACTTTTTTCAAGAAAATATAGAAGTTCATACTTGTTATTACTGTAATATTGATTTTATAAATACTTTCAAAAAAAAGAATGAGACAAAAAATGCTTTTACTTTAGACCATGTTTTAGAAAAAGCCGATTATCCATTTTTGGCGTTGAGTTTATACAATCTAGTACCAAGTTGTTATGTATGTAATAGTAAAGTAAAAGATTCAAAAATACCATTTGATGATTTTTCTCCAACAAATAAAGATTTTGATTTTGATGAAAGAGTAAAGTTTAAATCATTTATTTCAAATACAAATCTTCAAATAGAAAAAGAGCAAGATTTTTATATAAAACTAATTGAAAACTATTCAAACAAATTTGATAAATATATTGAGAGTTTAAATTTAAACAATAGATATGATTACCATAAATACAAAGTTTTAGAAATGATTCAAAAAAGAAGAGAATACCCAGATAGTAGAATAAAAGAGTTATCAGATTTGACTAAAAAAACACAAGAAGAGATAAAACAAGATTTATTTGGTATTTATACATCTGAAGATTTACAAAAACGCCCACTTTCAAAACTAATAAAAGATATAAGTGAAGAGTTAGATTTGATATAAACTCAAATTTAGATAGAATCGTATATTAATATTAAATTATAGGATAAGTTGTTATTATGAATAATTATTTTAGAATTGAACATCTTAAAAACAATACTTATCAACTTTTTTTATTTGATATTTGGAACAAAGATACTTTACCAGATATTATAGAAAATATAAAACAATCAAATATCTCTAGAACTAAAAATTTAATTATAGATTTTCAGAATTTAAAAGAGCTTGATAGTATTGCTATTATTTATTTAATATCGTTTTTAAAAAAATTTAAAAAGCAAAATATTTCATATTTGAACTTTGAAAAATATGAGCAAATTTTTGAGTTTTATCAAAAACATTATCAAAATGAGTTTCTTAAAGAGAAAAAAATATTAAATAGATTTTTTGAAAGTGTTGGAAAAAAAGTATATGATATATTAAAATCGACAAAACTATTTATAGATTTTGTAGGAAAAGTTTTTTATTTTCTTATGTATTTAGTAATTAACCCAAAAAAGATTAGATTTAGAGCTACTTTAAAATATATTGAAACATCAGCAGTAGATGCACTTTTGATTGTTGCTGTGACTGCTTTTTTGGTTGGAGTTGTTATTGCTTATCAAGGGGCAGTTCAGCTTGAAAAGTTTGGGGCAAATATTTTTGTAGTTGAGATGATAAGTATTACTATGTTTAGAGAAATAGCCCCACTTGTAACTGCTATTGTAATAGCTGGAAGAAGTGCAAGTAGTTACACAGCAGAAATAGGGGCTATGAAAATAACAGAAGAGATAGATGCTATGCGAACTATGAATTTTGAGCCAATAATATTTTTAACAATTCCTAGAATTTTTGCTTTGTGTATATCTTTGCCACTTTTGGTATTTTTTGCAGATATTGTTGGAGTAATGGGTGGAATGGTAATTGCATTTACAAGTTTAGATATCACATATATAGAGTTTATAAATAGGCTTCAAAATGAAGTTCCTGTAAAACATCTATTATTAGGAGTTTTTAAAGCTCTATTTTTTGGATTTTTCATAGCAGTTATTGGTTGTTTTAGAGGCTTTCAAGTAGAAAACAATACTACAAGTATTGGAAAATATACAACTATAAGTGTTGTAAATGCAATATTTGTGGTTATTTTACTAGATGCAGTTTTCTCTGTAATATTTACTCAAATGGGAATATAAGATGGAAATAATAAAAGTTTCAAATCTTTACACAGCTTTTGGAGATAATATTGTACACAATGATATATCTTTTAGTGTAAATGAGGGTGAAATATTTGGAGTTTTAGGTGGAAGTGGAAGTGGAAAAAGTGTTTTGGTAAAACAAATAGTTATGCTAAATCAGATACAAAAAGGTAAAATTGAGATTTTTAATAAAGATATTTCAAAACTAACAATAAATGATTTAGAGAGCTTGAAGCTAAATTTTTCTTATCTTTTTCAATTTGGTGCTTTGTACTCTTTTTTAAATGTGATTGAAAATATCTCTGTTATGTTAAAAGAGTACACAAATTTACCAAAAGATTTGATAGAAAAAATTGCTTACACAAATTTGGATATAGTTGGACTTCCAAAGCATACAGCAAAACTATATCCAAGTGAACTTAGTGGTGGAATGAAAAAAAGAGTTGCCCTTGCACGTAGCCTTGCAATGCAACCAAAACTTCTATTTTTAGATGAGCCAACAAGTGGATTAGATCCTGCTAGTACGCAAAGTATAAATGAGCTTTTGTTATATTTAAAGAGAAATCTAAATATCACAACAGTTATAATAACTCATGATTTAGAGACAATAAAAACAGTTCTTGATAGGTTTATAATTATAAAAAAAGAAAAAATATTTGATGGAAATATAAATGAAGCTATGAGTTCTAAAGATGAGTTTATACAAGATTTTTTAACACATAAAAAGGCAGATTGATGGATACAAAGATTAATTTTTTTAGAATAGGTTTATTTGTAAGTGTAATATCTTTTTTACTAATTCTTGCAATATTTTGGTTAGGAAAGTATGGTTTGGAAGATAAAAAATATGATACATATTATATACATTTTGATGAATCTATTTCTGGATTAAATATAGGTTCACCTATAAAATATAAAGGTTTTGATGTTGGACTTGTAAAAAATATAAAGATAAGTCCTCATAATTCAGAGAAAATTGAAGTAGAAATACAGATTCAAAAAGGAACTCCATTAAAAGAGGATAACTATGCAATTTTAGGAAATCTTGGAATTACAGGTCTTAAATATGTAGAGTTAAAAGGTGGAAGTAATGAAGCAAAACCTTTAGAGGAAAATGAGTATGGTATAAAAATAATAAATTCAAAAAAATCAGCTTTGAGTAATCTTGTCGATTCAACTGAAGATATTACAAAAGAACTTACTCTTTTACTTCACTCTTTTAGAGATGTTTTAAATGAAGATAATTTAAAAAACTTCTCAATACTTCTTGAAAATAGTCAAAAAAGCATGGCAAATATTGAAAAATTCTCTGATTATTTAGTAAAAAATCAAAATAATATTGATGAACTTTTGATTGGTATGAAAAACTTTACTGTTATTGGAAGTTCATCTTTTCTTAGCGTAAAAACTTCAGCTGATAATTTTAAAGCACTAACAACAAAGATGAAAGAGGATTTTGACAAAGGAACTTTTGATATAAAAGGAATGGCTCAAGAAAGTATTGATAATTTAGAAACAGTTTTAAAAAATTTGGATAATACTTTAAATCAAACTCAAGATTTAATGAATAATCTAAATGAAAGCCCAAGTGATTTGATATTTAAACAAAAGGCAATAAAATATGGACCAGGAGAGAAAGATGATCAATCAAAGTAAAATCTTGTTTACAAGAAAAAGTACTGTTTTAGTTATTGTAATATTTTTTCTATTTAGTGGATGTGGATTAAAGCAAGAAAGTGTATCTATAAATCACTATTCAATAGATTTTAAAACTCAAAAAAAAGCTGAGGTTTCAAAATTAAAATCAATTTTGATTGAAGATGTAAATGTAAATAGAAGTTTTAATCTAACATCTATTTTTTATAGTACAAAACCATATTTATTTGAAGAGTATGCACAAAATAGATGGATAAATCTCCCTTCAAATATGATTTATAATCAATTAACAGACTCATTTTTAGCAAGTAATATTTTTGAAAATGTAGTTTTAAGAGATAAAAAAATAGAACATGAGTATAGTTTAAAAACTGAAGTTATAAAACTTTATCAAACTTTTGAAGAAGATAAATCTTATGCAGTTTTAAAACTTAAATTTGATTTGATAAAAGATAATAAGGTTTTAAAATCTTTTAATTTTGATAAAAAAGTATTATGTAAATCAAACAATGCTTATGGTTTTGTACAAGCTTCAAACAAAGCTTTTGAAGAGAGCATAAATAGCTTGCTGAGTAGTTTTTGAATTTAATTTATAAAAAAGTTATAAACGATTAACTACTTTAACCTTTTTGCAATAATTGGTGCAATATTCATAACAATAAAAAGTCTTACAATATGGTGCAAAGTTATATAAGGTAGATTTGCACCAACTAAAATAGCTATTAAGTTTATCTCAGTTTGACCACCAGGTCCAAATGCTAATAAAATATCTAAAGTAGCAAAACCAAAAAAGTGGTGAATAATAAAAATGAAAATAGCACATAAAATTATCAAAATAACAAAATGTCCCAAAGTAGCAACTAAAGTTTTAAAAATAGTCTTTAATTCAACATTTTTAAATGTAAAACCTATAATTGAGCCAAAAACAATCTGTATAAATTTTAATAACTCATCTGGAATATGAGTATTTACAAATCCACTTGAATACAAAATAATACTTACAATCATAGGTCCAATTAAATATGCGGCAGTTAGTTTTATCTTTTTTGCAATTACTGCTGCAATTATTCCAAAAATATAAATATATAAAAATTGAAACAAATCTATATCTTTTATAGGAGTTGTTAAAAGCTGGTTACCCCTTATATCTATTTGAAAAATATATTGAATAATAAATGGCAAAGAAACAACTACAAAAAATAGTCTTGAACTTTGCATTAAAGTTATTTTTGCTGTATTTGCTTTTAGCTCTTGCCCAATTATTACCATCTCAATTACACCACCTGGCATAGAGCCTAAATATGAAGTTTTTAAATCATATTTTAAAACTTTATAGTAATAGTATGTTCCAAAAAATATAACCAAAATAGTAAATGGAACAACCAAGAGTAAACTAATAGTATATTGTGGAATATGGTTTAAAATTTCTGGAGTAAAAGCACTTCCAATTGTAAGACCAATTAATATTCTAGCAGGTGCAGAAAATAGTTTTGGGCTTTGTATTGGAATTTTTTGAAATCTTATTAATATGCTTGTAGCAAAAATACTTCCTAAAAGCCAAGGAAGTGGTAGGTGTAAATATATAAAAATCAGTGAACCACAAAAAGCAACTAGCAAAGCTAGTAGCATTTGAAAAATATTTTTTATCATTTATAATAAAGAGATATGTTTTACAGCTTCTAAAGAGTCTTTTTTTACAATATCTGTATATTTTAAAAGTTCTTGTTCATTTGAGTAACCACATAATACTCCAACAGAGTTGATAGAGGCATTTGAAGCAGAGATTAAATCTAGTTTTGTATCTCCTACCATAAATGCTTGATGTTTTTTATCATCATATTTTAAGGCATTTAAAGCTTTTAAAATTGGCTCTTTATGCGGTTTTGGATTTTCTACATCTTCTCTTCCTATTATTACTTCAAAATATTTTCCTATATCAAAATTATCTAATATTGGAGTTGAGTAAATTCTTGTTTTTGTAGTAACCACTCCAAGTCTTGCAAATTTTGAAGCTAAAGTAACTGCTTCAAAAGCATTCTCAAGAAGTAAAGTTTGAGCAACAGAAATATCTTTATATCTTAGTTTATAACTATCTACAAAATCCCAAACTAAATTTCTATTTACTCCTAAGTTTTCAAACATAATATCAAGTGGATAACCAATTTGTACTTTTATATCTTCAATAGTTCCTTTAAAATCAAAGTTGTGTTTTGAAAATGCATGTAAAAATGTATCCGTAATTGCATCTGTTGAATCTATTAAAGTACCATCTAAATCAAATAAAATAATCTTATCTTTTTTGTTCATAAAACTGTTCCTTACTCTTTTATTTCCCAATCTTTTTGATTGTGCATAATACCTATAAATGCTGGTTCAATATTTTCTATTTTTTTATTTATAGCAGTTATTCCATCTGGAATATATAAAAATAGATATGGTAAATCATTTGCAACGATTTTAAAAATCTCTTTATAAATGGCACCAAGTTCATCTTTATTTATAGTCCCACTTCCTTTTTCTATTAATTTATCAACTTTTTCATTTTTATAATTTACTAGATTAAATCCACCGAGTTTTGCACTTGAGCTATGCCAAAGTGGATAAGCATCTGGCATTAAAGCCAAAGACCATCCCAAAAGTACAGTTTCAAATTTTCGTGGATGTACAACAGTATTTAAGAAAGCTTGCCACTCCATAACTCTTATTTTCATGTGGACACCAATTTTTGAGAGTTGATATTGAAGAATTTGTGCAGTGTTTACTCTTATATCGTTTCCTGTATTAGTAACCACTTCAAAAACAAAAGGATTTTTTTCATCATATCCAGCCTCTTTTAACAAAGCTTTTGCTTTTATAATATCTTGATTTATAGGTTTTACTTCATCATTATAAGCAAAAGAGTTTGGCATAAATGGTCCATTACAAACTTCTCCATACCCAAAAAATAAAATATCAACTAACTCTTGTCTATTTATTGCCAGAGAGAGGGCTTGTCTTATTTTTATATCTTTAAATTTAGGGTTGTCTAAATTAAATCCTAAATATGAAAATCCAAAACTAGCTCTATTTAAAATTTCAAAATTATCTTTGAAGCTATTACCTATTTGTATTGAAACTTGCATTGGAGTTAATCCCCCAATATCAAGTTTATTTTGTTTTAAATATAAAAAAGATGTATTTGGATCTGGTAAAAATTTATATAAAATCCTATCTATTTTTGGGCGTCCTTCAAAAAAATCATCATTTGCTATAAGCTCAATATCACTTGCTGTTTTAAACTCTTTTAGTTTATATGCACCTGTACCTATTGGATTTTTATTAAAACTACTTGTCATAAGATTTTTTTCATCTTTTAAAATGTGATAAGGTAAAAGCCCAACCATCCATATCTCTAAAGCTTTAAAATATGGTTTTTTATACTCAATTTCAACAGTTAAATCATCAATTGCTTTTACCCTTTTTACTTCATTAAAGTTTGATTTTATTGAGTTAAAAACAGTTGGACTTATTATTTGCTCATAAGTAAAAACTACATCTTTTGAAGATAGTTTTTGTTTGTCATGCCATAAAACATTATCTTTTAGTTTAACTATAAGTTTTGTAGGTGTTTCAAAAGTGTATGAAGATGCTATTTCAGTTGTTATATTTCCATCTTTATCATATTTAAAAAGTCCATTAAAAAGCCAATCAGATATTTCACCACTTGCACTATCATTTGCTAAAATTGGATTTAATCTACTTGGACTTGAGCTCATAGATAAATTTAGGGTACTTGCTTGCATATTTACAAAAATAGCAAAAAATATTAAAGAAGTTATTAAAAATTTCATTTTGTATTGTATAGTTTTTTTATAAAAAGTATTATAAATTGGCTTTTCATTTTTCTTTGTGATAGAATTGCCTTTTTATTAATATATTTTAAGGCATTACTTTGATAAATAATTTAGTTGATATTTTAAATAATACGAAAAAGCAGAACCCATTAATTCATCAGATTACAAACTATGTTACCGTAAATGATTGTGCAAATGTAACTTTAGCAATTGGTGCAAGTCCTGTTATGGCAGATGATGAAGCAGAAGTTGAAGAGTTTGTAGATATCGCTTCGACTCTTTTAGTAAATATAGGAACACTAAATAAAGATATAAAGACTTCCATAACTAAAGCATGTAAAAGAGCTAAAGAAAAAGGAGTTCCAGTTATTTTAGACCCTGTTGGTGTAGGTGCTTCAAAGTTTAGAAAAGATTTTGTAAATGAACTATTTGAAACATCTAAAATATCTTGTATTAGAGGAAATATTTCTGAAATAAAATCTATTTTAAATTTAAGTTCAAATAAAAAAGGCGCAGATGTTTCAAAAGAGGATATTGAATCTTTAGAAAATATGGCTAGTATTGCTAAAACATTGGCAAATAGTTTGAATTTGGTTGTTGCAATTACTGGAGAAATTGATGTTATTTCTGATGGAAAAAAAGTAATTTCCATAAAGAATGGTAACCATCTTTTAACAAAAATTACAGGAACTGGATGTATGTGTACTTCTTTGGTTGCTAGCTATTGTGGAGTTTCTAAAGATAAAATATATGAAGCTACAATTTTAGGAGTAATTACAATGGGAATTGCTGGTGAAATAGCCTATGAAAATAGTAAGAATAAAGGACTTGGGACTTTTCATAAAGAGTTATTTAATGCAATAAGTAATTTCAACCAAGAGATATTAATAAAAAAGGCAAATTTTCAAGAGATAAAATAGTTAAAAAAGGAGTAAATATGTCATTTTCAAGACAATTAAAACAAAAAGCAATAAAAGTTTGGGAAGATGGTTATAATCACGCATTTGTACAAGAGTTAGGAGCTGGAACTTTAGATAAAGAGAAGTTCAAATTCTATTTATTACAAGATTATTTATATCTTTTAGAGTATGCAAAAGTTTTTGCGATGGCTATGACAAAAGCAGATGATGAGAAGATGCTAAGTAGTCTTAGTGCTATTACAAAAGCTACATTAGTTGATGAGATGAAACTTCACCACTTATATATGAAAGAGTTTGGTATTAGCCAGGATGAGGTTAAAAATGTGAAGGCAAGTTTATTTAATAGAACTTATACAGCTAATATGCTTTCAACTGCTCTAAAAGGTGATTTAGCGCAAACATTAGCGACAGTATTTCCATGTGCTTGGACATATTGCGATTATGCAAAAAGATTAAAAGAGCAATACAAAGATAGTTTAGAAAATAACTTCTATAAATCTTGGATAGAGACTTACTCAGGAGTTGAGTTTGAAGATTCTTTTGAATGGTTTTATGATGCACTAGATGAGCTTGTAAAAAATAAAACAGAAGATGAGAAAAAAATTGTTGAAGATATTTTTATATCAAGTGTTGAGTTTGAATATATGTTTTGGGATATGGCTTATAATAAACAGATGAGTTATGTTAAAAATAGTTGATTTTTTGATATAAAAAAAGGAAGCGATAAAATCGCCTCCTTTGAGAAATAAAGAGAAATACCAATTATCTTTTTGAGAATTGAGAAGATTTTCTTGCTTTTTTCTTTCCATATTTTTTTCTCTCAACAGATCTAGCATCTCTAGTAAGTAATCCATGAGGTTTTAAAATAGTTCTGAATTGCTCATCATAAGCAACCAAAGCTCTTGAAATTCCGTGTCTAGCAGCATCAGCTTGAGCTGAATATCCACCACCTAGAGTTTTTACAATGATATTTACACTTGATTCTTGTTTTGAAACATGTAGAGGTTGCATCACTCTTTTTTTGATTGAATCATGACCACCAAGCCATTGATCTAAAGATTGTCCATTTATAGTTAGTTGCCCGTTTCCATTCTCTAACCAAACCTTAGCTATTGCTGTTTTTCTTCTTCCAGTTGCATATACTTTTGCCATTACTATTATCCTTTAATTTGAGCAGTATGAGGGTGTTCACTTCCTGCATATACTTTTAATTTTTTTAACATAGCTTTACCAAGAGTAGTTTTTGGAAGCATACCTCTAGTTGCTAATTTAAACAGTTTTTCAGGGTTTTTTTCAATCATATCTGACATTTTGTGAGTTTTTGTACTTCCAAAATAACCTGAGTGAGTATAGTAATTTTTAACTTCTAATTTAGCACCAGTAAATCTAGCTTTACTTGCATTGATTATAATTACATAGTCACCACAATCAACATTTGGTGTAAAACAAGGTTTATTTTTTCCTCTTAATATTGTAGCAACTTCAGTAATTATTCTTCCGAATACTTTACCTTCAGCATCTACTACAACCCAAGATCTTTCGATTTCGTTGGCTTTAGCCATTTGAGTAAATTTCATTTATTAACTCCCTTTCAATATTAAGTTGGAATAATATTTAAGTTATCCTTATTTTTTGCTTAAATTAAGTATAAATTAATAATATATTTTAAAAGTTGAACCAATTCCAATTTTTGAGTTAATTTCTAATTTAAAATTATGAACATTTAAAATAGATTTAACTATGAAAAGTCCTAAACCTAAAGAGTTGTTCCAGTTGTTGCTAGTTGCTCTATAATATTTTTTAAAAATATTTTCCAAATTTTCTTGAGAAATCCCGATTCCTTTATCTGTAATAGATATCGAATTTTCATTAATCTCTATAATTACCTCTTCTTGAGAATATTTTAAAGCATTTTCTATTAGATTTGAAATAGCAATTCCTATTAAAATCTCATCAGCATTTATCTCTTTATCAACTCCTAAAACATTTATTTCTCTATTTTTATATTTTATTTTTAAATCACTAATAGATGTTTCTACTATTTTTTTAATAGAAACTTTGTTTAAAACTAGTTTGTGATTGCTATCTTGAAGTTTTAAAGTAAGCCTTAGTTTATCAACTATTAGAGACATTTTATTTGAGTTTGATAGGATTTTATTTAAAAACTTTATTTTTAAAGTTTGTGATAAATTTTCATCTTCTATTAAAGTTTGACTATATCCTGAAATTATTGCTATTGGATTTTTAAATTCATGAGAAATAGCAGAGATAATATCATCTTTTTGCCTATTTGCTAAAGTTAATTTTGCAGTATGTTTTGCTTTTATCTCATCTTTTTTTGATAGTTTTTTTGCAACTTTATTTAGAAGTTTTGCTATTTTATAGAATTCAAAAGTATAATTTGATTGTAAAAATAGTGGTTTTTTCTTACTAGTTATCTCTTTTAAAAATTGTAATATTGAGTCTGTTTCTCTTTTTATTTTGATACTTATAAAGTAAGTTGAAATAAATGCAATGATTAAGAAAAAAGATATATAGATAAAAATTTCAAAAGTTAATTTTTTGAAATTGTCAGTAATCTTATTTGTATAATCAGCCATTCTTAGGTAGTAAGTTTCTTTATTAAAAGATACTTTTTTTGCTATATATATCAGATCTTTATTTAGAGTTTCAGATAATCTTGTGTCTTTCCCAAGACCTATATTTTTTGCTTCAATAATCTCAACTCTATTTGAGTGATTTTTTATATTTTCAATATTTTTGTGACTTTCTGCTACTACTTCACCATTTTCATTTATAATTGAAATTCTTAAGTTCAGTTTTTTACTTAAATCTTTAATAATATCTTTAATACTATTTATATCTTTTGTATCTTCTAAAATTACAGATAATATATCTATATTTTGGATTAAGTTTTTTTCAACTTGATTTAAGTAGAGCGTTTTCGCCCAAAAATAAATAGTAAGAGTAAGAGTTATTAAAATTGCAATAAATATTGCAAGGTAAGTTCGTAAAAAAAGTTGATGAATTTTTAACAAAAAATATAACCCTCTCCTCTAACTGACTTTATATAATTTTTTTTTGAATTAGGATCTATCTTATCTTTTAATCTTTTGATAGCCACATTTACTGTTTTTTCTTGTTTATCAAAAGAGTCTTCCCAAACTTTTTCTAGTAAATACTCTCGAGAAAGAAGAATATTTTTATTTTTTATAAACTCTAAAAGAAGAGTAGTTTCAAGAGAAGTTAGCTCAATATCTTCATCTTCTATAGAAAATATTTTACTTGAAAAGTTATAAACAATATCTCTTACTTTTAAAAGTTCAATATCATTTGAAGATCTTTTTATTACAGATTTAACTCTTGCTAGAAGTTCTTGAATATTAAATGGTTTTGTAATATAGTCATCTGCAAAAGCTTCAAATCCATCTAAAATATCCTCAGATTTATCTTTTGCTGTAACATAAATTACTGGAGTTTGGTAACCATTTGCTCTTAATTCTTTTATAAACGATGTGCCTTCTATATTGGGAAGATTTCTATCCATTAAAATTAAATCTATTTTCTCTTCATCTAAAATTTTTTTTACATTTTCATTTGCATTTAAAAATCCAATAGTTTCATATCCCTCTTTTTGTAAAGTATATTCAAGTAGTTCAAGAATATCTTCTTCATCTTCTATTATTAAAATTAATCTATTTTTACCTGCAAGCATCATTTCACTTTGTTTCATTATCTTTTACTTCATCTATTTTTTTATTTTCATCATTTCCAAATGGAGAGAATTTAATAGCCAATATTCTGAAAATAAAAAATATAAAAATAACAAATAATAAAAATACAATATCAAAATAATCTTTACTTTTATTGGCTGAAAGAATAATAACTTCTCTGATTAAAAATATTATAAAAATATCAAGAACATATCTAAGTCTTAATGTCTCTTTTCTAATAAAATCAGAAATCATTTTTACAACTTCCATAATCACAACGAATTCGAGCATTAAAATAATTGCTCTATAAAAGTCATTTCCAGCTAGAACTACGGTTAAGAATATAACCGTAGCAACCAAAACTTCGAAGTTTGAACTAAAGTAGTTCGATATTTTATTTATAGCTTTTTTCATTTAAAAAGTATATCATAAAGATTTTTATGATTGAACTATATCTCCACCTAGTTTTGCAAATTGTAGTAAACTAGCTATTGAAACTGATCTATCTGCAATTTTTTCTAATCTTCTTAAACTACTCAAAAGGTCAAAATACTCTTTTGAAAGGTCTAGTTTTTGAGTGATTAGTTTTAAAATATTTTTCTCTATCATTAAATATAAATCATCTGTTTTACTCTCTTCAACAATAACTCTTTGATATTTCTCTTCAACTTTAGAATGTTCTTGTTCATCTATTATTGAAATTGCTGTTTTTGTAGATAATAAAGCTGATTTTAGAAGTGGTATTGTATATTCTAAAATAGTATTTGTATTTAATTCTTCACTATAAGATTTTCTAAACATTTTTGCAAAATCTTTTGTATTTGCAGCTGTTCTTACTATCTCATTTGTGATTTTTAAAAATGCCACCATTCTTCTTAAATCTCTTGCTTCTGGAGTATATAAAGCTAAAGTTGTAATTATAAGATTATCTATCTCATTTGATTTTATTAGAAATTTTTTTTCACTAACTTCAACATTTTTTAGATTCTCTATTTTTCTTTCATTCAAAGATTTTAAACAAATCTCTAAAGCCTCAACAATATCTAATCCTAGTTTTTCTACTTCACTTTTTATAAGTTTTAATTTATCTTCATATGGTTTTAACATTATCCAAATCTCCCTGTAATATAATCTTCTGTTTTTTTATTTGTTGGATTAACAAAGATAGTCTCTGTTATATCGTATTCTATTAGTTTTCCTAAGTGAAAAAATGCTGTGTAATCTGCAACTCGTGCAGCTTGTTGCATATTGTGAGTTACAGTAATGATTGTATAATCTTGTTTTAACTCAAGCATTAATGCTTCAATTTTCTCAGTAGAAATTGGGTCAAGTGCTGATGTTGGCTCATCCATTAAAATAATTTCTGGTTTTATAGCAATTGTTCTTGCGATACATAATCTTTGTTGCTGACCTCCTGAAAGTGATGTTCCAGGAGTTGTTAATTTATCTTTTACTTCATTCCAAAGTCCAGCTTTTATTAAAGATGTTTCAACAAGCTCATCACAATCTTGCCCTTTTTTTACCATCCCATGTTTTAAAGGTGCATAAGCAACATTATCATAAATTGATTTTGGAAAAGGATTTGGTTGTTGAAATACCATTCCAACTCTTTTTCTAACACTTACTTCATCTACATCTTTATCATATATGTTTTTTTTATCAATTATAATTTTTCCATCAATTTTAACATTTGGAATTAAATCATTCATTCTATTTATACATCGTAAAAATGTCGATTTTCCACAACCAGATGGTCCAATTAGTGCTGTAATTTTATTTTGATATAAATTAACATCTATATCAAACAAAGCTTGATTTGAGCCATAAAAAAGATTTAGATTTTTAACATCTATTTTTGATTTTATATCTTTATTCATTTAATATTTTCCTTTTACCATTTTACTTCAAATTTTTTTCGCAAGAATATTGCTATTGCATTTAGTGAAATTAATATTGTTAATAAAACTAAAATTCCTGCTGCAGTTTTTTCTATATACATACCTTCAGGCATTCCAGCCCAAGTAAATAGTTGAGCTGGCATTACTGTTGCAGCTTGGGTAACCATTGAAGGAGCATCTGGAATAAATGCAATCATTCCTATAATAATTAGTGGTGCAGTCTCTCCCATAGCTTGTGCTAAACCAATAATTGAACCAGTCATTATTCCAGGAAATGCAAGTGGTAATACATGGTCACGTGTCACTTGAATTTTATTTAGTCCCAAACCATATCCTGCTTGTCTGATACTATCTGGAACTGCTCTTAAAGCTGCTCTTGAACTAACTATTATAATAGGTAATGTCATAAGAGCAAGAGTTAATCCACCAACCAAAGGTGAACTTCTTGGCATTCCAAATAAATTTATAAAAATTGCAAGTCCTAAAAGTCCAAATAAAATTGAAGGAATTGCTGCAAGGTTATTTATGTTTATTTCAATAAATCTTGTAAATTTATTATCTTGCGCAAACTCTTCAAGATAAATAGCAGTCATTACTCCAATAGGAAATGCAACTGCCATTGTTATAATTAAAGTTAAAATAGAACCTATAACAGCTGAAAATATACCAGCATACTCAGGAATTTTTGAGTCACCATTTGTAAAGAATATTGCGTTAAACTTTTTCTCTATTAATCCTTGTGCATAAAGTTCATCAACTTTTGCTATATCTTTATCTTTTAAATTATGATTATGATTTTTTATATATTGGTCAACTTGACTACTTGCTAAAATCCAAATATTTTGAGTTGAATTCATATATGTCGGGTTTTCCTCCAATAACTTTGGTAAATCTCTAAGTGCTGCTCTTGAAACTAAATTTCTATAAGGAGTTGGAACTGCAAATCTTGTATCTTCTAAAGTTTTTTCATTAAAAGTTACATCTACTTTTATGAAAGCCACATTAAAAGCAGGAAGACCTTTTCCTATCATATCAAAAAGGAAAAATGCTAAAAATGCTATTGAAAAGATTAAAGAAGTTATTGTGAACTTTTTAAATCTTTTTGCACTTGTATGCCTTTTTTTTAGTGTTGGGTCATAAAATGGATTATGTTCTTTATTTTTCTTTTTTCTTTTTATCATAATGTATTCACTTTATATTTTTCTTTGAATTTTCTAATTAATGACAACGAGATCATATTTAAAATTAATGTAACAATAAATAGTACAAGCCCAAGAGCAAATGCTGAAAGTGTTTCAGGTGAGTTAAATTCAAAATCACCTACTAATGAGTTTACGATAGTTACTGTAACAGTTGTCATATCTTCAAGTGGATTCCAAGATAAATTTGGTCGTAAACCTGCTGCCATAACAACAATCATAGTTTCTCCCAAAGCTCTTGAAAGTGCAAGAAGTGATGCAGATATAATTCCAGGCATTGCACTTGGAATTACTATATTTTTTATAGTTTCACCATGTGTCATTCCTAGAGCGAATGCTGCTTTTCTTTGACTATCTGGAACAGCTCTTATAACATCATCGCTTAAAGAGGAAATTAAAGGAATAATCATAATTCCCATAACAATTCCAGATGCTAAAGCACTGTTAAAAGTAGCTTCAAGTCCAAAAAAAGCAGCAGCTTTTACAACAAGCGGAGCAACAGTAATAGCAGCAAAGAAACCATAAACAACAGTTGGAATGCCAGCAAGAATTTCCAAAATAGGTTTTAGATAATCTCTTAATTTTGGACTTGCATATTCACTCATATAAATAGCACTTCCAAGACCAATTGGAATAGCAACAAGAAGTGCTATTATTGTTATTACAAATGTTCCTGCAAATATTGGTAATGCACCAAATTCGCTATTTGCAACTCCTGGAGACCAAGTTGTACCTGTTAAAAAGTACCAAAAGCTTCTTAACTTGAAAAACTCTACAGCTTCAAATAATATTGAAAATAAAATTCCAAAAGTCGTTAATATAGATATAGCAGCTGCAAGAATAAGAGCAGATTTTATAATCTTTTCATTTAGTTCTCTTCGTTTTTTTTCTGATTGAAGACTACTTAACAAACTTTACCTTTATGTTAAATTTTAGTGAAGTTTAATAGGGTTTGATTACATTACGATTACAGATTATAAAACTTTATAAACTGGCTCTTTTGAAATCTTTGATTCTTTTTTCATAATATTTAAAGTATCATCAAAATTTAGAATATTTGATTGAGAATTTATCTCTATAATTGAACAACATACAGATAGAAGATTAAAATTTCTAGTTGTTCCAAATCTATCTTTTGAGACAATATACCCTAGCTCTTTATCCTCTTTTGAGTATAGATTTTTTACACTATATTCAAACTCATTTTGAATATCTAAAGTTAATTCAAAAACATTTTCAAAATCAAAATCTATTAATCCTACAAAAAAATCATCTCCACCAATATGAGCTATAAAACTATTTTTTGGATATCTTTTTTGTAATAACTCAGAGAATATAAGAATTGCTCTATCTCCTTGTCTAAAACCATAAATATCATTGAAAGGTTTGAAATCATTAAAATCAAAGTAGATTATATGAGTTGTATTTATTTGAATATTTCTAAAAGAGTTACCAATAAATTTTTCAATTTGGTTATTTCCAGGTAGTTTTGTAAGTGGATTTTGGTTTGTTGCTATTTCAATATTTCTTTTATAAGACATTGTCAAAAGAGAGTTTAGATTTATAAATCCTAAGTATTTATCGCAATGAGTTATAAAAATTCCAAGAGAGTTTTGGAAATTTAGGTTGTACATCTCTAAAATCTTATCAATTCCCCAAGATATTTCAACACTTAAAGCAGGTTTTAAATATTTTAAAAGTGTTGTTGAAAAATTTTGATTTTGTGCTAAAGATAATCCATATTGAGAGTAAGATATTTTTTTTATATCACTTTCATATACAATTCCAAGAAAATATCTAAATTCATCAATTATTGGAACAAAGTTATGTTCTGTATTTTTTTTAAAATGTAAAATTATGTCATATAATGAGCTATTTACAGGTAATGGTTCAATTTTATCTATAAATTGTTCATCTATAAATTTATTTTGATCTTCTCTTTTATCATCTAAAATAAGATTTGAAATATCATTGTAAATTGGCTTTATTTCATTAATATTTTTTGTTGGTTTTTGAACTAAAAATCCTTGTATAAAATCAGCACCAATATCTTTGCAAGTATAAAACTCTTTTTCGGTTTCTATCCCTTCTGCGATTACTTGCATTCCCATAATATGTGCCATATCAATGATTGAAGAACAAAAAAGTTTTTTCTTTGAGTCTTGGTCTATATTTGATATAAAAAATCTATCAATTTTTATAATATTTGCTTCACTAAAATATAGAAGTTTTAGTCCAGAAACTCCTATCCCAAAATCATCTATTGCAATAGAGTACCCACTTTGTTTGTATCTTTGAAGCATAGTTGAAAGAGCATTTTGCTCTATTGAAGTACCTTTTTCACTTAATTCGAAAATTATTTTATCTTTGCTTAAATTGTGTTTTGTAAGAATTTTTTCAGTATTTCCAGAACTATAATTTTTGTTGTAGATTATTCTATTGTCAAGATTATAAAATAGTTTTAAATTTGGAATATTTATATTTGCAAATTTTTTAATAGCTTTTTCCCTTAAAAGCAAATCAAATTCATATAAATAGTCATTACTAAAAACTAAATCAAATAGATCATCAATAGTTGTAATATTTGGTATATCTTGAACATTTCTTAATAATGCTTCAACAGCATATAGTTTTCCACTTTGTGCATAGATTATTGGTTGAAAAGCATAATCTAGTTTATGTATTATTTCATCCCAATTTATCATAAGTGTATCCTAAAGTTATTTTTAAAAGAAGTTATAAAAGGAGCTTTAAGCTCCTTTTATTTTATTGTTAGTGTTTTAAATCTTCTGCTTTTAATTTTTCGCTATTTAAAACTTTTGCTCTAGCTCTTGTTCTTGTGTCATCAGTTAATGGAATAAGTCCTAACTCTGTTAAAACTCCATCTTTTCCAATCATTTTTTCAGATACAAAAAGTTTATTAAATTGATTTAAAGCTGGAACATCTTTTGAGTGTTGATTTTTTATATAAAAATACATAGATCTTGCAACTGGGTATGAACTATTCGCAATAGTTTCAACTGTTGGGAAAACATTATCAATACTTAATCCAACAACTTTATCTTTATTTTCAGCTAAAAATGAATATCCAAAAATACCAACAGCAGCTTCATTTTTTGTAAGCTTTTGTACTATTAAATTATCATTTTCACCACTTTCAACATAAGCACCATCTGTTCTAATTTCAGAATATGCTTTATATTTTTTATTTGCAACTTCATCTTTTTTAAATAAATCTGTATAAGCTGCTTTTTTCTCAAATACAGATTGAAGTACTAACTCTTCAAAAGAGTCTCTAGTTCCTGATGATTTTGGTGGACCATAAACAATGATTTCTCTATTTGGTAAATTATTACTAATATCTGACCATTTTTTGTAAGGGTTTGCAATAAGTGATTTTCCATCAGCTGCTGGAACTTCTTTTGCAACAGCTAGTGCTAATTGCTCTTTTGTTACATTAAAACCTTGTACTTTTGAACTTTGTGCAATAGCAATTCCATCAAAACCAATTAATGCTTCAGTTATATCTGTAACACCATTTTCTTGACACATTTTAAATTCACTTGCTTTCATAGCTCTTGAAGCATTTGCAATATCAGGAGTATTTATATCAACTCCAGCACAAAATAGTTTTATTCCTCCACCTGTTCCTGTTGATTCAACAACTGGTGTTGGAAAAGATGTTGTAGCACCAAACTCTTCAGCAACTGAAGATGAAAAAGGATAAACTGTTGATGAACCAACTATTTTGATTTGATCTCTTGCACTTAAAGTTGTAACTAAAAGTGTACTTGCTATTAAAGCCATAGATGTTTTTTTGAAACTCATTTTACTTCCTAATAATTTGATATTTGGAAGTTTAGTTTCGGTTGGTTACAATTTGGTTACCTTTAAGATTTTTTTACAAATTGAGTTAGAATAACTATTTTAACACCATTTACACGACCTTCTATTTGTCCTTCTTCACTTCCTAATGAGATATTTCTAACAGCAGTTCCTCTTTTTGCAGTAAATCCAGCACCTTTTACTTCAAGGTCTTTTATAATAGTAACTGTATCTCCAGCACTTAAAACTACTCCATTACAATCTTTTTGTACAACACTGTTGTTAAAATCTTCTAAACCTTTATTTGCCCAATTTAAAGTTTCATCATCTAAATAAACCATATCCAAAAGCTCTTGGTTGTCTAGTTTCTTTAACATTCTATACGACAAAACTTTAATAGCAGCAGTTTCACTCCACATAGCTTCACTTAGACAATACCAGTGATTTGGGTCAAGGTTACAATTTTGTTCAAATTGAGATTTACATTTTGGACATAAAAGTGCTGATTGTTCAGCTGTTCCATCGCTTGGAGATACTTCAAAAATCTCTAAATCTTCTAAACTTTTGCAAAGTTCGCAACTATTTTCTGCTCTTTTTATTAAATCTTCTAAAATACCCATAAAAATTACCTCATTTTTTAAAAAATAGTTTTTATTATACCAAATAGAATCTTTTTTGATATAAATCATATAAATTAAGAAAAAAATTTATTAATATAAACTTTTAAAAAAAAGGTATAAAAAATGAATTTTTTTAATAAAGAGTTTAGAAAAATAAGTTTAGAAAATATTGATAAATCAAATATGTTTTGGGCTTGGATAGGTTCTTTTTTAGGGATTATGGCAATTTCATATTTTCACATGGATTTTTTAGATGATAAAGATTTAACATTGGTTGTTGGTTCGTTTGGGGCAAGTGCTGTTTTGATTTATGGAGTTCCTAATTCTCCTTTATCTCAGCCTAGAAATTTAATAGGAGGACATTTATTATCTGCTATTGTAGGAGTTCTTTCATATAAGTTTTTTTCTTCGAATCTATTTTTAGCTTCAGCAATTGCTGTTTCAACATCAATATTAATTATGCAATTAACTCTAACTTTGCATCCTCCTGGAGGTGCGACTTCATTAATCGCAGTTATTGGAAGTGAACAAATACATGAGCTTGAATTTTTTTATATTTTAATTCCAGTTTTTAGTGGGGCTTTAATTCTATTTTTAATTGCATTTATAGTAAATAATATTCCAAAAAATAGGGCATATCCAGAGAGTTTTAAAAATTATCTAAAAAAGAAGTATCAAAGGTACAAAAGAAGAAGTTTGAAAAGAAGTAAAAGGTAGTTTTAGATTAAAACCACCTTTATTTTGTTTAGAGTTTTAATTTGGGCAAACTCTTCTAGTAAAATTGCTAGTTCTACAACATCGTTGTTTCTCATTCTAATACATCCAGCACTTTCGTTACTTCCTAGAGTTTTTTCATTTAAAGTTCCATGAATTCTATAAGTTGTATTTCCATCAACACTATGAGTTAGATTTAATTTTGCCATTCCCATATAGTTGTATTTATGATTTGGTGGTACAACATTTGGTAATATTATTCCTTTTTTTGCAAAGCTTTTTTTAGTATCTTGTGTTGGATACCAAACTGGATTTAGTGAAATTTGTGAAATTCTTCCAACTCCTAATGGTTTTTTTATACTATCTTTTCCTGTTGAAACAATGTAGCTTTTTATTTTTTGTTCATTTTGACCATTTTTTGCATAAAGTTCCATAATATTTGTTTTTGAATTTACTTTTATTATTAACTCATCGTAGCTATGTAGATTTTTTATTTGTTCTTTTTGTGAATTTGATTTTGAAACTTTTTTTTCATAAGATTTTGTAAAAGTTTGATTATTTTTTGAATCTTTTTGAATTTGTTCATCAAACTCATTTAGACTTGTTTGTAAAAGTTCTTCTTCATCTTCTTGGCTTAAAATATCATTTGAAGATTGATTTCCAAAATCTAATTCACTTTTTAGCTCATACTCTATTTTAGTTTCAGAGTTGTTTTCATTTTTGATATTTGTCTCATTTTTTATATCTTGATTGTCATAAGGTAAAAGTCCGATAATTTCAACATTTTCAGGTATCATAGAAACCAATGGAATATTCACAGCTTGAGGTTTTGTACTTTCAAGCTCTTTTTTTTCTTTTTGTATATTTTGGTTTGAAGAGTTATTTTCTTTATTATCAAAACTAGTTTGCTTGTCCATATCTATAAAAAGTTTTCTTTTATCAATTTGATTTACGATTTTTATATCAATCTCTTTTATATAAGGTTTTTGCTCTTTTACATATTTAGAAGCATTTTGTATAGTAACTTTTGCTATTTCTTTGTCATCGTAAGTATTTAAGTATGTATAGTATTTTTGATTTTGTTTTACTATGAAAACTTCTCCAATAGTATTGTCATAAATTCTTTTTTTACATACAAGAGCATTTTCTAAATTTGAAGTTGTACAAACTGAAACAGTATATTTTTTCTCATTTGCAAATAAACAAAAAGGTAAAATCAAAATCAAAAACAGACTTTTTTTCATATAAATCCCTAAACTTTTTTTTGCTATTTTACTAAATTTAGATAAAATGGAGGTTATTTTAAAAATTTGAAGGAAATATTATGTTTAAAGAGGAAGATTTATTTGAGTTAAACTCAAAATTTTATACAAATTGTAAACCACTTTCAAGAATTTTCACACTACTTACTGTACCTACTTTATTATTTATTTTGGTTATTTTATGTTATTTTGGAATTTTACCACTAAAAGTTGAGATACATAGCGTTATTTTGATTGGCTCAATATATTTTATATATCTATTTTTTATTAGACACAATGCTTATTTTGTAGCTTGTAAGTTTAGAACTTTATATGCAGATTTGCAAATAGCTTTACTTGCTTATATAAATAATAATCTTTTAACAATTGCTCAAACTTCAAAAGCAAATGGAAGTGTTGATGATTTTTTACAAGACTACACAAGCAATTTAAGAAATAGTAATTTTTCAAGTATTGCAAGTGGGATTTTTCCAACTTTAGGAATTTTGGGAACTTTTATATCTATAGCTTTATCTATGCCTGATTTTACATCAAACAATATTGTTGCACTTGATAGTGAAATTACAAAACTCTTAAGTGGAGTTGGAACAGCTTTTTATGTTTCAATTTATGGAATATTTTTATCTATTTGGTGGATATTTTTTGAGAAATTTGGACTTAGTAGATTTCATCACGATAGTTATATTATAAAAGAGAGTACAAAAAACTTTTTTTGGACAAAAATAGATATTGAGTCAATTAATATAAAAAGTAATATAGATAATTTTTCTAGTATGAGTAAAATTTTTGAAGAGTTAACATCTAGTCAAGCTATGCAAGATATAAATAAATCAATAGAACAAAGAGCAAAAAGCCTTGATGAATTACTTCAAAAAGAGTATATGTTGTCTCTAAGAATTGATGAAAATATTGTAAATTTTGAAAAACTGGCAATTGCTGTTGAAAAGTTATCTCTACAATCAAACTCACAAACAATGATTTTTAAAGATGTTTCAGATAATTTAAATAAAAATATTCTTGAGCTAAATTCTCATATGAATAATTTAAGTAGTGAAAATCTAAAAGCAATATATACAAATATTGTAAAAAGTATTGAAACTATGAAAAGTGATATGGAAAAAATAGAGTGGAAATTTGAAGAGGGATTAAAAGAGTCTTTGAGACAAATAGATTTACAAACAGCAAATATAGTAAAAGATTTGACTATTTTTAAAGATTTATCAAAGTAGAAAATGATGTATAAAAAAGATGAAAAAAATAAAAATCAAGAGGAAAACTTTTGGATTTCTTATGCTGATTTGATGGCTGGATTGCTTTTTGTATTTATTTTGGTAATTGCATTAATAGTTATAAAATATCTATACACTCAACATAGTCTTGAAGATAGTGAAGATGCAAAATCAAAGCTTTTTTATGAGTTAGCAAAAACAAAAAATATGTATGAAAAAAGTTTGGAAGATTTAAAAGATGCAAACCAAAAAATAGTTTTAAGTAACAAAGAAGTTGAAAAACTAAAAGCTCTTTTACTTGAGTATGATATTAATATCAAAGATGAGAAGAGTAAAAATGATAGTTTAAATTTGGCTTTATCTGATAGCTCAAATCAGATTGCTTTAAAAGATGAAGAACTAAAACTTCTAGCTGATAAACTTTTAGTTCAAACACAAATTCACCAAAAAATGGTAGAGGATTTTGATATTGCAAAATTAAAAATAAAAACTCTAACAGGAATAAAGCTAAATGTTATAGCTAAATTAAAAGAGAAACTAGGTAAATCTATACATGTAGATGAAAAAAGTGGAGCTATAAAATTTTCATCAAATATTTTATTTGATCAGAACTCTTATATTTTAAAAGAGGAAGCAAAAAAAGAGTTAAGTAGTGTTTTGAAAAACTATCTTTCACTTTTATTAGATGATAAAGAGATATCAAAATATATAGAAAATATAACTATAGAAGGTCATACAAATAGTGATGGAACATATTTGGCAAATCTTTTATTATCGCAACAAAGAGCATTAGCTGTTATGCAGTTTTTATATGAATCAAATATTCTTGATAAAAAACTTTTAAGCACTTTTGTAAACTCAAGTGGAAGAAGTTCTGCTGATTTGATTTTGGATAAAAAAGGGCTTGAAGATAAAGATGCTTCAAGAAGAATTGAGATTAAGTTTAATATTAAAAACGAAGAAGCTATAAAAGAGATACAAAATTATTTGGATAAACAAAATGAAAATAGAGTTCAGTGATAAAAAGCCACTATATACGCCTACTCATTTGGAAGAACTTTCAAAAGAGATAAAGCAAAAGATTGTAGAGAAAAACCTAAATATCTTTCAAAAGATATTTAAGTTTTTATTTGGAAAGAAAAAGAGCTAAATCTTAGAAGCTTAGCTTTAGCTCTTCTAAAATATTTTTAGAAAAAATATAAGCTCTCATATTTTGTGGGATTTTTTGAATTCTACAAACTTCTTTAAACTCTTTTGGCAATATCATTTTTACTTTTGGAGCTATTAGGATATATTTTTTAGTAATTGCAATATTTATTTTGTGTGAGATTGTGATCTCTTTTTGTTTTATTATCTCATCTCTTTGTTTTTTACTTAATAAAACACCTCTTTTTTTTAAAGATTTATCAATAACTCTAAGATTTAGATTATCATCTTTTAATTTCTCAAAAACTTCTAACTCTTCAAGAGTTATTATAGGATTTAATTTAAGATTTAAAGAGTTTAAATCATTTTCTAAAAAAGAGAAACTATTTTTAATTCCACTTTTGAACTCATTTAAAAATTTATCTGAAAAGTTGTGTCTAAAGTAGTTTCTTTTGTATTTTTCATCTATATTTGAACTATCTATAAAATATTTTATTTTATTCTCTTTTAAATATTTTTCTAACTCATCTTTACTTATATTTAAAAGAGGACGAAAAATTGTGTAATCTATTTTTTCTTCAAACTCTTTTATTCCAAAAAGTTCAACCAGTCCAGCACCTTTTGATAGTTGCATTAAAAACCACTCTAAGCGGTCATTTAGTTGGTGAGCTGTTATGAGAGTTTCATAAGAATTTTCTTTTATAATTTGCTCAAAAAAACTATATCTTATATCTCTTGCATTTTTTTCAAAGTTTGAACTGTTTTCTAGTTTAATATCTTTAATGAATATTTTTTTTTCATATTTTTTTGCTAAATTTAAAGCATATTCTATTTCATCTTTTGATTGTTCTCTTGTATTATAATTTACAATTGCAATATCAAAATCAATTTTGTGATTTAAAAGTAAGAAAAAAAGAGCGCTACTATCAACTCCACCTGAAAAAGCTAGAAGATTTTTACTATTTTTTATCTTACTAAAATCAAAAATCATAATATATTTTATACTTTTCTTAAAATCTTTGCTAGAAGTTTATCACCAGCTAATTCAGTTGTTTCTACTTCATAGATTTCTCCAAAAACTATTGGAAGGTTACCTTCATTATCATTTATATAAATTTCTCCATCAATTTCGGGTGCCCAAAGAGTTTTTCTAGCACTTAAAAGGTATTCGTGTTCATCACTTTCTCCATCAACATAAACTTCAAAAGTTTTTCCAATATCATTTTCTAAAGATTTAAGAGTGGTTTTTGAGATAATTTCTCCTAAAATAGAAGCTCTTTCATCTATTAACTCTTGCTCAATTTTATCATCTCTAGTTTCTGCTGATGTTCCTTCTTCATCTGAATATGAAAAAACATTTCCTCTATCAAAACCAAAATTTTTTACATATTTGCAAAGTTCAAGAAAATCATCTTCACTCTCTCCTGGATGTCCAGCTATAAAAGTTGTTCTTACAAAAGAGTTTGGTTTTGATTTCATATAGTTCATGAGTTCAATTAACTTTTCAGCACCTTTTCCTCTTTTCATAATTTTTAGCATATTAGAAGATATGTGTTGAAGTGGCATATCAAAATAGTTTACAAAAACTTTTGAGTCAGCAATTTTATCTATTAAATTGTGTGTTGTTGTACTTGGATATAGATATAAAATTCGGGCTGTCTTTACTCCATCTATTTTTTCAACAGCATCAATTAATTGCTCTAATCCATCATTTTGTTCTAAATCTCGTAAATATGAAGATGAATCTTGTGATACAAAAGAGAAATCTTTGAAGCCTTTTTTTACTAAAATATTAACTTCTTTTATTAAAGATTCAAGAGTTCTTGAGTGAAGTTTTCCTTTAAATGAAGGAATAGCACAAAATGAGCAAGATTGATTACAACCTTCACTTAATTTTACATAAGCGTGATAGTTTGAGCCAGTTATTACTCTATCATTTTCTTCGCTTGCTAAAAATACCTCATTTGAAAAACTACTTCTTTTTTCATGAACTAATCTATCTATTTTGTCATAATCTCCAACGCCTGTGAAAATATCTATTTCAGTAAGCTCTTTTTGTAAATCATCTTTATATCTTTCACTTAAACATCCAGCCATAACCAAAACAGAATCTTTTTTTCTTTCATTATGTAAGTTTAAAGTTGTATTTATACTCTCTTCTTTTGCACTATCTATAAATCCACAAGTGTTTACTATTATTAAATCAGCTTGAGTTTCATCATCTGTTAGTTCATAGTCTTTTAGTTTTCCTAACATTACTTCACTATCAACTAAATTTTTTGTACATCCAAGGCTTACCATATGCAGTTTTTTCTTTGGTTTTTCTTCACTAAATTTCATCTAATCTTATCCGTTGTTTATAAATTTTTTAAAGATTTTAGCTAAGTTTTGCATTTATATAAATTAATAAGTACAAAAATAGTATTATAAAACTTGAAATAAAATTTAGGAGAAAAATATGTTTAAAAAATCAAATTTCTTTTTGACTATTTTGATACTTATTTTAGGCTTAGCTTTAAACTCTTGTAGCTCAACAAAAGGATTAGAGACAGCAAATAGTAATCAAGTTTTAAAAAATACAAAGTGGGAACTTAAGAGTTTAAATAAAAAAGATATAAAAAAAGTTGAAAAAGTTGCTATTATAAATTTTGAAAAAGAGAATAAAGTTTTTGGAAATTTAGGTTGCAATAGTTTTTTTGGAAAAGTTGATATAAAACCAAACAATATTAATATTTCTAAAGTAGGTAGTACTATGATGATGTGTTCTGATATGAGTGTAGAACATGATTATTTGGAAGTTTTAGATAAAGTAACAACTTATAAAATAGAAGAAGATACTTTAATATTTTTTGATAAAAATAATAAAGAGATAGCAAGATTTTTAAAAAGGTAGTTAAAACTACCTTTTTTAAGAATTAATTTACATCCAAATATTATCAAGAAGCCTTATATTTCCAAATCTAACAACAACTAGAATTATTGTATTTGATGGCTCTATTTTTTCTATTTCCTCAAATCTTTTATCTACGACTTTTACATACTCAACATCAAGATTTTCTAAAACTTCATAGATTTTATCTTTTACTATTTTTGAATCTCTTTCACCTTTTGCTATTAGGTTTCCAGCCATATATATTGATTTTGAGATTTTGAGTGCTTCTTCTTTTTGTTCAGAACTTAAATATACATTTCTTGAACTAAGTGCTAATCCACTACTTTCTCTTACAATATCACAAGCAACAATATTTATAGGCAAAAATAGATTTTTTACCATTTGTTGTATAAGTGATAGTTGTTGCGCATCTTTTTTCCCAAAGTATGCATTTGTTGCAAGGGTAAGATTAAATAGTTTTAAAACAACTTGTAAAACACCATCAAAATGACCAGGTCTTGTATTTCCTTCAAGTACATAGCTATTTTGTGGTGCTTTTATTAAAATTTCATCTTTTTCATATATAGTATTAATCTTTGGCATAAAAAGATAATCAACCTTACACATTTGACAAATTTTTATATCAGCTTCTTCTTTTCGTGGATATTTATTTAAATCTTCACCTTTTAAAAATTGAGTTGGATTTACAAAAATAGATACGATTACAACTTCATTTTCATCTTTAGCTTTTCTTATTAGTGAAATATGTCCATCATGCAAAGCACCCATTGTTGGTACAAAACCAATATTACCACTTAAATTTTTTCTAATATTTTGTAACTCTTCTATAGTTTTAACTATTTGCAATATATATTCCTTTAAAAATTTTAATTATTTTTCATTGTAGTTTGGATTTAATTTTAATAAAACTAAATCAGCAAACATATTTCCAATAAGTGTTAAAAATGCTCCAATTATAAGTATTCCCATAATTACTGGATAGTCATGACTTAAAGCACTTTGATAAAACAGAAGTCCCATTCCATCTATTGAAAATATTGTCTCTAAAATTACACTTCCACCAATAACTCCAGGAAGTGAAAGCCCCAAAAGTGTAATAACTGGTGGATATAAGTTTGGCAAAATATAGTATCTTAAAATCTTTTTATTATCTAATCCTCTAGTTCGTGCAAAAAATATATAATCACTTTTTAAAATCTCAATTGTTAATGCTCTTATATATAAAATCAAACTTCCAATTCCACCAAAAACTATTATAAATATAGGAAGTGCTAAATGCCAAGCAAAATCTAAATAGTAATTTAAACTTCCATCATCTGGTACACTATGAAGTCCAGCTATTGGAAAAAGTTCAAATTTTATGGAAAAAACTAAAACCAACACAAGTGCTAGATAAAAAGATGGCATTGAAAAACTTAGAAGTGAAAGTTGGTTTGTTAATTTATCAAATATTGAGTCTTTTTTCATGGCAGATTTAATTCCAAAATAAAGGCTTATTATAAAAATTAAAATCATAGAGACAATATTTATTGTCAAAGTTATTGGAATTCTACTTAAAATCTCCTCTTTTACTTTCTCTCCACTTGTAAAAGATATTCCAAAATCAAGTTGTAAAATTGAGTAAACCCAAGAAAAAAATTGTACATATAGTGGTTTGTCAAGACCATATATAGCTTTTAGTTGCTCTATTGCTTCAGGAGTTATATTTGGATTTAACTCTCCACTTGCAAAAAATGAGTTAGGAGCTAAATTTATAGCAATAAATGATATTAGGCTAATAATAAACAGCATAATGATAAGATATAATAGTTTTTTTATAAAGATATTCATGGTTAAGATTATACAAAAGATAGGTTTAAATGATAGGTATAGATATAGTTAGTATTGATAGAATAAAAAGGTTACATGTGAAATATGGTGATAAGTTTTATGATAAATTTATTTCTAAAGATGAAAAAGAGTTTATAAAATCTGCTCAAAACGCAGCTGGTTTTTGGGCTGCAAAAGAGGCTGCTAGTAAAGCTATTGGTACTGGAATTGGAGGGATTTGTTCATTTTATGATATAAAAATTAAAAAAGATAAAAAAAATGCTCCAAAGATTAAATATAGTAAAAAATTAAGAAAAAGATTTAAAATTAAAAAATCAAGTATTAGTATCACACATGATGGAGATTTTGTAGTAGCTGTTGTAGTTAATAGTTTAAAAAAATAATGTTTGATATAAATCAATAAACCAGTCCAAATAATATATTAAAATTTCTTTACTCTAACATAGAGCTTGTACGAGTGGACTTGCCCCTAAATCTCTCCTAATAAGTCCACCGTACAATTTTTGTTCTATCAAATTATAAAAATCAAAATAAGGTACATTATATGAATATAAATTTTTTTCAAGATATTGAAACAATTATTTTAAAAGATAAACTAGGAAATTTTTTGGGTGTTGATGAGGATTTTGTATATACTTTTAAAGATGTTGTAAAACTAAGCGGTCATTCATGTCCAACAGTTGCTGGAGCTTATCTTATGACTATAAAGGCTTTAAAAGAGTTGTACAAAAATGATTTGCCAGTTCGTGGTGAAATAATAGTTGAGCTAAGAGATGCAAAAAAATCTGGAACAACTGGAGTTTTAGCAAATGTAGCTTCATTTATAACAGGAGCCAAAGAAGAAGATGGCTTTAAGGGACTTCAAGGACAATACTTTAGAAATAATTTACTTAAATATGAAGCACCAATAAAAGGTGATATGAGATTTACAAGAGTTGATAATCAAGAAAAAGTTGAAGTTATGTATGATTTGTCAAATATCTCTTTGAGTGGTTTTGATGGAAGTTTAATGCAAAAAGGACTTCAAGGGCTTGCAACAAAAGAGGAACTTGAAACTTTTGGAGCTGCTTGGCAAAAAAGAGTCAGTGAGATTTTATTAAAATATAAAGATGAAGTTATAAAATTTTTATAAAGGAGTTTTCTATGATAAAAGAAATTTTGGAATTAGGTGTATGTATAAAAGCTTGTGGAACAAGTCTTAAAAGGTCTGGTGCTTATAAAAATGAACCATATTTAAATGACGATACAAGAGGAAGCTTGGACTTGTTAGGCGAGTGGACAATAAATGCAAAGAGAGTTTTAACATATTAATATGATAGTTTGTGATGAAAAATTAGGAGTTTGCTCTGTTAAGGAAGTTGATTTAAAAGATGAGTTGGAGCTAGAACAACCAACACTATTTTATATTGGTGATCCTATGTGTTCTTGGTGTTATGGAATGAGTGATATTTTAAAAGATACTCAAGAGTACTGTGCTAAAAATGGTATAAAATTCCAAACTATTGTTGCAGGACTAAGAGCTAGTGGTCAAGTTTTATGGGATAAAAGATTCAAAGGCTTTTTAAAAGAAGAATGGACAAATATTTCAAATAGGACAGGCAAAAAGTTCTCTTTTGAAATACTTGATTTATTAAATTTTGATTATGATACAACACCAGCTTGTAAGGCTGTTTTGATTTCAAAAATTTTAAGTTTTAATAATAGTAAGATAGTTTTAGAGTTTTTTTCTAAAATTCAAGAAAAATTTTATGCAAATTCACAAGATACAAAAAAATTAGAGTTTTATAAATTAATTTGTGAAGATTTAAATCTTGATTTTGAAGAGTTTTCTAAGCTATTTGAAGATAAATCTTTGGATAAAAAACTTCAAAATGAGTTTATATTTGGAAGAAATTTAAGTAGCTCTTTCCCTAGTTTAATTCTTGTAAATAAAAAACAAAAAGTAAATATATCTATTGGATATAGTAGTTTAGAAGAGGTAATTTCAAGAATAAACAAAAACCTAAATAGCTTGTAAAAGTTCTTTAGGTTTAAATAATTACTCAAAAATATTAAAGATGGTTTGAATAACTGTAGTATTTATTAAGTCAACAAAAAATGCTCCACATAATGGAACTATTAAAAATGCTCTCTGTGAAGGTCCATACATATTTGTAATTGCTTGCATATTTGCAACTGCTGTAGGAGTTGCTCCCAAACCAAAACCACAATGTCCAGCTGCTAAAATACTTGCATCATAATTTTTACCCATTACTCTAAAAGTTACAAAATAAGCATATAAAATCATAATAATAACTTGAGAAATTAAAATTACAGTTAAAGCTCCAGCTAGGTTTGATAGTTGCCAAAGTTTTAAAGATAGTAAAGCCATTGCTAGATATAAAGATAGAGATGCATTTCCAAAGACATCAATGGCTCTATCAAAAATCTCAATTTTTAGGATATTTTCTAAGCTATTTCTTAAAATTACACCACCTGCTAATGCCCAAACGAAAGTAGGTAGTTCAAATGGTGAACCTTTTGTTAAATTTGTTATAAAATCAGCAAAAGCCAAACAAGCTGCAAAAAGAGCTAAAGTAGAAATTGCACTATTTGTAGTTATTAATCTTACAGCTTTTGGATACTCAAAGGGAACAAACTCATCAATTACTTTCTCATCTTTAGAATTATCTTGTTTTAAATTTTTTTCACTTGAAAGCTTATATCTATTTATTAAAAATTTTGCTAGTGGTCCACCAATAATTCCACCCATTACAAGACCAAAAGTTGCAGCTGCCATTCCAAGACCCATTGCTCCTTCAATTCCATATTTTGTTTCTAAAATTGAACCCCAAGCTCCAGCTGTTCCATGCCCTCCTGTAAGCGAAATAGAACCAGCAATTAGACCAATTAAAGGATCAATTCCCAAAACTGTAGCAAGAGATATTCCTACAAAGTTTTGAATTATAATAAAACCAGAAACTACAAAAAGAAAAATTAAAAGAGATTTTCCACCCTCTTTTAGTTTTGTAAAATTTGCACTAAGACCAATTGAGATAAAAAATATAAGCATAAAACTTGTTTGAAGTTCACTACTCGTTGTTATACTATATCCCCAAAAATTATATACTAAAGTAGAAATTGTAGCTGCTACAAGTCCACCAGCAACTGGTTCTGGAATATTGTATTTTCTTAAGAATTCTATTTTATTTACTAAAAATTTACCAATAAGTAAAACTATAACAGCTGCAATTAGTGTATAGTAGGCATTAAATGTAAAATTCATAAGTTTTCCTTTTTTTAGACTATTTTATTGTTTTTTTGCTTAAATTTATATATCTTTCTAAAATTATTTTTGCAGCAATAGAATCAATTCTTCCATCTCTTATTTGTTTTACTTCACCTTTCATAAGCTCTTTTGCTTCAATTGAGCTAAGATTTTCTTCTTGAAATTCATAAGGTATTTTTAGCTCTAGTAAATTTGTAAAGTGTTTTATTCTATTTTGTGTATCGATGCTTGAGCTTGGAAGTCCAATTATTAGTTTTTCTATTTGCCACTCATTTAAAAAATTATTTACTTCAAGAGCAGCTTGATTTCTATTTTTTCTAATAATTGCATTTTGTGGAGTTACAATATCACTCATAATACAAATTGCAACTCCAATTCGTTTTAGCCCAACGTCAATACAAGCTAATCTCAATCTAAAATCTCACTTGCAACTTCAAATTTATTATTTGCAGTCATTAGGTGAATTTTTGGATGGATTTTATTTATCTCTTGAAATAAATTACGACTTAGTTGCATTCCTACTTTGTACTCTTCTTCTTCACTAATACTGTGAGCACGTTCAAGTTCATCTATCCAAAATTGAGGTACATGAATACCTGGAACTTGCGCAGATAAAAATAGGGCAGTTCTTAGTTTTGTAATAGGAAAAACTCCAAGAATTAATTGAGCTTTTCTTTTATCACCTTCCACATTTTCTTTTGCATTTTCAAAATTTCCCAATAGTTTTTTTACATTTTCAATATCAAAAACAGGTTGAGTAATAATTCCAACAGCACCATTTTGAATTTTTAGGTGCATTTTTTTCTCTAAGCTCCCAAAGTTTTTTGCATAGGCATTTACAACTGCAAATGGAAAAATCTGTTTAGGTTCTATTTTAAAAGGACGACCTGCAAAATCCATACCATAGTTAAAAGATTTAATCATCTTTAAAAGCATTAAAGAGTTTGCTTCAAAAACTCCTTTGCTATTTGGTTGGTCACTCATATTTGCGGGATCTCCTGTTATGGCTAAAATTGCTCTAATGTCAAAATCATTTGCACCAAGTAAATCTGATTGTAAAGCTATTTTATTTCTATCTCGCATAGTCATTGTTGCAATTACTGGTTTTTTAAACTCTTGCTGAAGTTTTAATGCAGCAAAAAGTGAGTTGTATTTAAGTTTTGCAAGCGGATTATCTGTGCAAGTAAAACCATCTACTTTTGAATCAATTTTAAATTTTTTGATTTTCTCAACAATATTGTGCATTGATGGTTCATGCTGAGGTGTTGTTTCAAGTGTTAAATATTTATCTTCTTGAAGTTTAGAAATAAGTGTTTCAAACATTTTAAATACATTCCTTTTAAACTATTTTAGTTAAATTTGGCTAATATTATACCTTTTAATATTTAATTTTTAGGATATTTATGAAATTAGCAGTTTTTGATTTTGACTCAACTCTTATGGATGGGGAAACAATTGACATTTTAGCTTTTGAGTTTGGTTTGGGCGATGAAGTTAAAAAAATTACCGAAGAGGCTATGAGTGGAAGACTTGATTTTTTTGAATCTTTAATTCAAAGAGTTGCACTTTTAAAAGGAATGGATAATAAAAAAGTTGTAGAAATTTGTGCAAATTTACCTTTGATGAAAGGTTCTTATGAAATTGTAACACAATTGAAAAAGATGAATTATAAAGTTGTCTGTTTCAGTGGTGGTTTTAGAGTTGGAACAAGCCCAGCAAAAGAAAAACTAGGGCTTGATGCTGATTTTTCAAATATCTTACATGAAAAAGATGGAATTTTAACAGGACTTGTTGGTGGAGATATGATGTTTAGTTACTCAAAAGGGGATATGATAAAAAGATTACAAAATCTTTTAAAAATCTCAAAAGAGAATACTTTAGTTTGTGGAGATGGAGCAAATGATTTGTCTATGTTTGCCCAAGCTGATACAAGAGTTGCTTTTTGTGCAAAAGATGTGCTTAAAAAAGAGGCAAATATAATAATAGATACAAAAGATTTAACAAAAATTTTAGAACATATAAAGGTTTAAAAGATGAAAGAATTTGAAGAGATAAACTACTCAATTTGGTGTGATTTTATTGAAAGAGATTTCTTGGAAAATAGATTTCAAGAGATAATAAATGATGAAATTATAAAAGGTGCTACATCAAACCCAGCTATTTTTGAAGCTTCAATTACGGGTTCTGTTGCTTATAAGCAACAGCTCGATATGCTTCAAGCAAATGATCAAAAAAGAATTTATGAAGAATTAGCATTTACAGATATAAGAAGAGCAGCTGAACTTTTAGAGCCACTTTATAAAATTAATACAAATAATGGATTTATCTCTATTGAAGTTGATCCTCTTTTATGTGATGATGCAACTGGAACTATAGAAGAAGGACTTAGAATTTATAAAAGTTTAAATGCTGATAATGTAATGATAAAAATTCCAGCAACTGCTGCTGGATATATTGCTATGAGAGAACTTAGTTCAAGAGGAATTCATATAAATGCAACTTTGATTTTTTCACCCCAACAAGCTAAAAATTGTGCAATTGCACTTGATGATGGAATTAAAGCTTCAAATAAGGATACAAAAGGTGTTGTATCTATTTTTGTTTCAAGATTTGATAGATTAATGGACACAACTTTAGGTTCAAAAGGTCTTGTTACATCTAAACTAGGTATTGTAAATGCTACAAAATGTTATTACGAAGTAAATAAATTAGAGAATTCAAATATAAGAACACTTTTTGCAAGTACTGGTGTAAAAGGAAATGAGTTGAGTCCTACATATTATGTAGATAATTTAATATATCCAAATTCTGTAAATACAGCACCTCTTGGAACTATTGAAGATTGGTTAAAAGATGGAAAAAAAGAGCAAAGTGTTATCATTAGTGAAGATGAGTGTGATAAATATTTAAAAAGTTTAGAACAAAATGGGATTAAATTAAATGATGTTTATGAAAAGCTTTTAAATGAAGGTCTGGATGCATTTAAAGTGTCATTTAAAGAGTTATTGTCAAAATTAAAACATTAATTTTGATTTAAGATATATTGGATAAAATTTTTCCAATAATAAATATACAAAAGGTAAAAAATGAAAACATGGAGTCCAAGTAGTTGGAGAGATTTTCCAATTAAACAACAACCAATTTATAATGATTTAGTAACTTTAAAACAAGTAGAAAAAGAGTTGGCATCTTATCCACCACTTATTTTTGCAGGAGAAGCTTTAAATCTTAAAAAACAACTTGCTAAAGTTGTAAATGGTGAGGCTTTTTTACTTCAAGGTGGAGATTGTGCTGAATCGTTTAATGTATTTAATGCGACAAATATAAAAGATTTATTTAAAGTAATGATGCAAATGGCAGTAGTTTTGACTTTTTCAGGAGGTTGTCCTGTTGTAAAAGTTGGTCGTGTAGCTGGACAGTTTGCAAAACCTAGAAGTTCTGATTTTGAAGATATAGATGGATTAAGTCTTCCTTCATACAGAGGAGATATTGTAAATGATATAGATTTTGATATTGGTTCAAGAGAGCCAAAAGCAAAAAAACTTCTAAAAGCATATAATCAAAGTGCAGCTACTATGAATCTTTTAAGAGCATTTGCAAGAGGTGGAATGGCTGATTTAAATCAAGTTCACTTATGGAATTTAGACTTTGTAAAAGATAATACTTTGGGCGCAAAATATGAAGAGATAGCAAATAAAATTAGTGAAAGTTTAGCTTTTATGAAAGCATGTGGAATTACAAGTGAAAATACTCCACAGTTAAATCAAACAACTCTATTTACTTCTCATGAAGCACTTTTATTAAACTATGAAGAGGCACTTACAAGAAGAGATTCAATCACAAAAGATTGGTTTAATTGTTCGGCTCATATGTTATGGATTGGAGATAGAACTAGAGATCTTAATGGTGCTCATATTGAGTATTTTAGAGGAATCAAAAATCCAATTGGTTGTAAGGTTGGTCCATCTATGAAAGAGGATGAATTAATTAAACTAATTGATGCTTTAAATCCTGAAAATGAAGCTGGAAGATTAAATTTAATTGTAAGAATGGGTAATGAAAAAATAGCTGAATATTTTCCAAAACTTTTAGCAAGAGTTGAAAAAGAAGGTAAAAAAGTATTGTGGTCAAGTGATCCTATGCATGGAAATACTATAAAAGCTGATAATGGTTACAAAACTAGAGATTTTGAAGCTATTTTAGGTGAAGTAAAACAGTTCTTCCAAATTCATAAAGCTCAAGGTTCTTACGCTGGTGGAATTCATCTTGAAATGACAGGACAAAATGTAACAGAGTGTACAGGAAGTAAATCTTCAGCTGTTAAAGAGAGTGATTTAGCAAGTAGATATCACACACAATGTGATCCAAGATTAAATGCTGATCAAGCTTTAGAATTATCATTTATGATAGCAAATACTCTAAAAGAAGCTAGAAAATAGAAGAAAAAGTAGATTTAATCTACTTTTTTACTTTAAAAAGTCTTCTATATTTTTTGCCACTTTTTCTATTAATCTTTTTCTAGCTTCAATACTAGCCCATGCAATATGAGGTGTTAAAAGAAGTCTTTGCTTATTTGTTACACTTAAAAGTGGATTATTTTGCTCAATTGGCTCTTTTGTAACAACATCGAGTCCACAATAAATCTCTTTTTCATCTAAAATTTTTGCCAAATCAGTTTCATTTATAATTCCACCACGACCTAGATTTAGTAAAATAGCACCATCTTTTAGAAGATTTAACTCTTTGTATCCTAGTAAATCTTTTGTTTTATCATTTAAAGGTGCATGAACAGATATAATATCGCAAGTTTTTAGCAACTCTTCTAAGCTTACACTTTTGTACTCACTATTTTCATTTTTGCCACTTGTAGAGTAATAAAACACTTCACAAGAAAAAGCTTTAGCTTTTTTTGCAAAATCTCTTCCTATCTCACCAAGACCAATAATTCCAACCTTTTTACCATCAAGTTCAAAAAATGGCATATCTATATGAGTAAAAATATCGCTTTTTTGCCAATTCCCATCATCTACGTATTTTTTGTAGTAGTCTAGTTTTTGTACAAAGTAGAATATCATAGAAAATCCTAGCTGTACAACACTTGAAGTTGAATAACCAGCTACATTTTTTACATCTATATTTGCTTCTTTTGCATAAATTAAATCTACATTATTTGTACCTGTAGCAGTTATACAAATTAGTTTTACTTTTGAGTTATCTAGCTCATTTTTCCCTACATAAACCTTATTTGTTAAAATAATATCTGCATCTTTAATTCTTTCTTTTGTTTCATCTGGGTTTGTTACATCAAAAGATATTACACTACCAAATTTCTCAAAAATTGATACATCTATATCAAATCCTAATGTTTTTCTATCTAAAATTACTATTTTCATTTTTTACCTTTTTATAAATTTTTTTAATATCTTCTATGCCCTGTTCTTGGTGGAGTTACCTCTTTTTGTAAATCAATACTAAGATTATTGTAAAAAAGCTCTCCATAGTTTGTTTCACGGTTTATTGTCTCATAGGCTTGAGTTATTGTGTTATTGTATTTTACTGCATCTTGAAGTATCTTTAAAATCTTTACAGAATCCAAAAAATTTACATGAGATGGTGCTTCTATTGATGAACTATAATATTTGTGCATTCTTTCAACTAAGCTTTTATTTCTTATTTCTATAAAAACAGACTCTATTGGTGATTTAAAAAATAGTATTTTATTTTTTACATTTATAGATATATATGTTGTCTCCATTCCATATATCTTTCTTGAAAATGAGTCAAATAAAAATAGTTTTTTATTGTAGTTATTGTTAAAAAGCTCATGCATAAGTTCTAATATTTTTATTTTTTCATCTCTTGTAAAAAAATTCCCAATACTTGCAAAACAAAAGCTAAGAACCGATTTTATAGAGTACCATTCTGTTGTATCATAGTCATATCTTAACATTTGGTTAATTCTTTCTTGTTTTAAATCTTCTATATCAGAACTATTTGTTGTTTTGTACACTTTTCGTACAGCACTATCTCTATACATTGGTCCTGGGAATTGTGCTTGAATTACAAATCTTCTATTTTTTTCATGTTCTATTATATATTGAAGTCTTCCTTTGTAGTCTTCATCTATAATTCTAACCTCTTTTTGAGGTATAGAAGTAATAGACTTCAAAAACTCTTCACCACTACAAGCATCTTCCCAAATATACTTTGGATACCTAAACTCTTTACAGATTTTACTTTGGATTTCGCTACTTATTTCTACATTACTAACTCTATCAATCCACGATGTTATAGTTCTTCTGTCTTTATCAATCAAGCTAGCAAATTTTGAAATACTAAGGTTTGAACGATTAAATATCTCTATAAATTTTTCTATTGAATTTTTAAAATCCATAAGCTTCCTTTAATAAAATTTTCGTATATTGTACAAAAATAATACATAAAAACAAATTATGTTCAAATTATAAAAAATGTATAAAAATTGTAAAATTAGATTTTAAATCATACATACAAAAAAAATCAAAATAGATATAATTTTCTCTACAATATTTTAAAAGGATATACAAATGACAAGTGCAGGAAAAAGATTTAGAGAAGCCCTAAAAGCTTCAAACCCTCTACAAATTGTTGGGACAATTAATGCTTATCAAGCATTACAAGCTACAAAAGTAGGACATAAAGCTATCTATTTAAGTGGTGGAGGAATTGCGAATGCATCTTATGGTTTACCAGATTTAGGTATGACTATGATTGAAGATGTTTGTATTGATGTTAGAAGAGTTACTTCTATTTGTGATACTCCATTAATCGTTGATGCTGATACTGGTTGGGGACATGCATTTAATGTGGCTCGTACTGTTAAAGAATTTATTAGAAGTGGTGCTGCTGGAATGCACATTGAAGATCAAGTTGCTGCAAAAAGATGTGGTCATAGACCAAATAAAGAGCTTGTAACTACTGAAGAGATGTGTGATAGAATCAGAGCTGCTGTTGATGCTAAAAAAGAGTTAGATCCAGATTTTTATATTATTGCTAGAACAGATGCACATGCAAGCGAAGGACAAGCTGCTGCGATTGCTAGAGCTAAAGCTTATGTTGAAGCTGGTGCTGATGCTATTTTTGCTGAAGCTGTTCATACTTTAAAAGAGTACAAAGAGTTTACAGATGCTATGACTGTACCAGTTTTAGCAAATATTACTGAGTTTGGAGCAACTCCACTATTTACAACTGAAGAGTTAGCAAGTGTTGGAATTGATATGGTTCTTTACCCACTTTCAGCATTTAGAGCAATGAATAAAGCTGCGCTAAATGTTTATCAAGAGTTAAAAGATAAAGGAACACAAGCAGGTGTTATTAGTACAATGCAAACAAGAATGGAGTTATACGATATGTTAAACTACCATGCTTATGAGCAAAAAATGGATGAACTATTTTCAAAGGGAAAAGCTAAATAATTAGCTTTTCGTATTTTATTTTAAATTAAATCAAACTAAGGAGAAAATATGAGTACTACAAGTACAGAGTTTAAACCAAAAAAATCTGTTGCCCTTTCAGGTGTAGCAGCTGGAAGTACAGCATTATGTACAGTTGGAAATACAGGAAATGATTTATATTATAGAGGATATGATATTTTAGAATTTGCTGAAAAAGCTGAATTTGAAGAAATTGCATATTTAATAGTTCATGGAGAACTACCTAATAAAGAAGAGTTAAAAGCTTATAAAGAAAAACTTAAATCTTATAGAGATATTCCAGCTGGTGTAAAAATTGCACTAGAACAATTACCAAAAAATTGTCATCCAATGGATGTTATGCGAACAGGTTGTTCTGTTCTTGGAGCATTAAATCAAGAAGATGAATCTCATCCAAAAGCTGCAGCACAAGAAATTATCAATAAATTAATGGCTTCTTTTGGTTCTATGCTTTTATACTGGTACCATTTTGCATACAATGGAAAAAGAATTAATGTTGTAACTGATGATGATACTGTTGGTGGACATTTCTTACACTTATTACATGGTGAAAAACCAAGAGAATCTTGGGTTAAAGCTATGCATGTATCTTTAATTCTTTATGCTGAGCATGAATTTAATGCTTCAACTTTTACTTCAAGAGTAATTTCTGGAACAAATTCAGATATGTATTCTTGTATTACTGGTTCTATTGGAGCATTAAGAGGTCCAAAACATGGTGGTGCTAATGAAGTTGCATTTAGAATTCAAGAAAGATATTCTTCAGCAGATGAAGCAGAAAAAGATATCAAAGAAAGAATTGCTAAAAAAGAGATAATTATTGGATTTGGACACCCTGTTTATGCTACAAGAGATCCAAGAAATGTTGTTATTAAAAAAGTTGCAAAAGAGCTATCTGAAGAGAATAAAAATATGTTAATGTATGACGTAGCTGCTAGACTTGAAGAAGTTATGTGGGATCAAAAGAAAATGTTCCCAAATCTTGACTGGTTCTCTGCTGTTTCTTATAATCAAATGGGAATTCCAACAGATATGTTTACTCCAATCTTTATTATTGCAAGAGTTACAGGATGGGGTGCACACGTAATTGAGCAAAGAGAAGATGGAAAAATTATTAGACCATCAGCTAATTATACAGGACCAGAGCCAAGAGCTTATGTTCCTTTAGAAGATAGAAAATAATATTTAAAATTTAGGCTAAATTTAGCCTAAATTTTTTTTACAATAAATTTTAAAAAATAAAAAAACGGAAAATAAAATGACAAACGAAAAATATCTTAAACAATTAAATGGTTTAGATGTTAAATATTATGATGTAAAAAGTGCAGTTGAAGATATCACGCCTGGTTCTTTTGCAAAACTTAACTATACATCAAGAGTATTAGCAGAAAATTTACTTAGAAAATGTCCTAGTGAGGATTTAAAAGATTCACTTATTCAATTAATCGAAAAAAGAACAGACAAAGATTTCCCTTGGTTTCCATCAAGAGTTATTTGTCACGATATCTTAGGACTTACAGCTTTTGTTGACCTTGCAGGTCTTAGAGAAGCAGTAGCAGCTAGTGGTGTAGATCCACAAAAAATTAATCCAGTTGTTCCAACTCAATTAATAGTTGACCACTCATTAGCTGTTGAGTGTGGTGGATTTGATCCTGATGCATTCCAAAAAAATAGAGATATTGAAGATAGAAGAAATGCTGATAGATTTGACTTTATTAACTGGACAAAAAAAGCGTTTGATAATGTTGATGTTATTCCTCCAGGAAATGGTATTATGCACCAAATTAATCTTGAGAAAATGTCTCCTGTTATTCACAATATAGATGGAATTGCATCTCCAGATACACTTGTTGGAACTGACTCACACACTCCACACGTTGATGCTTTAGGAGTAATTGCTGTTGGTGTTGGTGGATTAGAAGCTGAAAATGTAATGCTTGGAAATCCATCTTATATGAGAGTTCCTGAAATTATTGGAGTTGAAATAACAGGAACTAGAGGTGCTGGAATTACAGCTACTGATATTGCACTTGCTATGACTTCATTCTTAAGAGACAACAATGTAATTTCTGCATATTTAGAGTTCTATGGAAGCGGAATTAAATACCTTGATTTAGGTGATAGAGCAACTATTTCAAATATGACACCTGAGTATGGTGCAAGTGCTGCTATGTTTGCTATTGATGATAGAACTATTGATTACTTAAAAATTACAGGTAGAACTCCTGAGCAAGTAAAATTAGTTGAAACTTATGCAAAAGCAAATGGTTTATGGGCAGATAGTTTATCTGAAGCTACATATGCAAGAACAATTAAATTTGATTTAACAACAGTTACAAGAAGTTTAGCAGGTCCTTCTCAACCACATAAACTTGTACCTACTTCAACACTTGATGCTGAAGGAATTAGTAAAAAAATTACTATTTCAAATGATGTTATGCCAGATGGTGCGGTTTTAATTGCTGCTATTACATCATGTACAAATACTTCAAATCCAAGAAATGTTGTTGCAGCTGGATTATTAGCTAAAAAAGCAAATGAGCTTGGATTAAGTAGAAAAAGATGGGTAAAATCTTCACTAGCACCTGGTTCAAAAGTTTCTGAAATATATTTAAAAGATTCAGGATTATTAAGTGAATTAGAGAAATTAGGATTTGGAATTGTAGGATTTGCTTGTACAACTTGTAATGGAATGAGTGGAGCTTTAGATCCAAAAATCGAAGCTGAAGCAGCTGCAAGCGGTGTTTACACAACTGCAGTTTTATCAGGTAACAGAAACTTTGATGGAAGAATTCACCCATTTATTAAAGAGGCATTTTTAGCTTCTCCTCCACTTGTAGTTGCTTATGCATTAGCTGGAAGTATTAGAGTTAATATTGAAACAGGTGTTATAGGAATTGACAAAAATGGAAATGAAGTAAGACTTAAAGATCTTTGGCCAAGTGATGAAGAGATTGATGCAATTGTTTACAAATCTGTAAAACCAGAGATGTTTGCAAAAATATATGATCCAATGTTTGCAAAATCAGACAAAGGAGAAAAAGCTGAGCCATTTTATAAATGGGATGCTAAATCTACATATATTCAAAAACCACCATACTGGGAAGATGCTTTTATGAGTATGCCAGCTCTTAAAAATTTAAGACCACTTGGAGTATTCCCAAATGATATCACAACAGACCACTTATCGCCTTCAAATGCTATTCAAGCAAAAAGTGCATCTGGTGAATATTGTTTAAAAATGGGATTACCACTTGAAGACTTAAACTCTTATGCAACACATAGAGGTGATCATAACACAGCGTTAAGAGCAACTTTAGCAAATCCAAAACTATACAATGAAATGGTTAAAGATGAAAATGGTAAAGTTAAACAAGGCAGCCTAACAAAAATCATGCCAGAAGGTGTTGAGTCAAGAATGTGGGAAGCAATAGAGACTTATATGGAAAGAAAACAACCATTAATTATTGTTGCTGGAACAAACTATGGTCAAGGAAGTTCAAGAGACTGGGCAGCTAAAGGTGTAAGACTTGCGGGTGTTGAAGTTGTAATTGCTGAATCAATTGAAAGAATTCATAGAACAAACCTTGTTGGAATGGGTGTTTTACCACTGCAATTTAAAAAAGGTGATACAAGACACACTTACAACATAGATGGAACAGAGACATTTGATATTCTAGGAAATATTGAGCCAAGAGGTGATTTAACAGTTTGTATGACTAGAGCAAATGGTGAAAAAGTAGAATTCAAAGTAACTTGTAGATTAGATACAACTGCAGAAGTTGAAGTTTACAAAGCTGGTGGAATTTTACAAAAATTCGCAAAAGATGTTATTGCAGCTAAATAATATTTTTTAAAGTGAAGCTTTTTAGCTTCACTTTTTTTAATTTAAGATTTTCTAAAGTAATTAAAAATTATTTTAAAAAGTTTTAAAAGCTTAAAATCTAGGAGAATACAAATGATTACATACAAGCCACAAATAAGAGTTAAAGCAACTTATATGAGAGGTGGGACTTCAAAGGGAACATTTTTTAACATATCAGACCTTCCAAAAGAAGCACAAGAAGATAAAGTAAAAAGAGATAAACTTCTTCAAAGAATAGTTGGAAGTCCTGATATTTATAAACAACAAATGGATGGTATGGGAGGAGCAACTTCTAGTACTTCTAAAGCTATATTAGTTGGAAAATCTAGTGTTCCAAATCATGATGTTGATTACTATTTTGGACAAGTTGCAATTGATAAAGATTTTATGGACTGGAGTGGAAATTGTGGGAATTTAAGTTCAGCAGTTGGACCTTTTGCAATTCATGAAGGACTTGTTGATAATGTTCCACAAAATGGTGTTTGTTGTGTAAGAATTTGGCAAGCAAATATCAAAAAAACAATTCTATGTTATGTGACAATGGTTAATGGTCAAGTAAAAGAGATGGGAGATTATTATATTGATGGTGTTGCTTTCCCTGCTGAAGAAATTTCATTAGAGTTTGCAGAACCAGTTGATCCAAGCGAAGAGTTATTTCCAACTGGAAATTTAGTAGATGATTTAGAAGTTCCTGGAATTGGAACATTTAAAGCTACAATGATAACTGCTGGAATTCCTACAATATTTTTAAATGCTTCTGATATTGGATACAAAGGAACAGAGCTTCAAGCTGATATTAATAGTGATGCCCAAGCCTTAGCAAGATTTGAAAAAATAAGAAGCTATGGTGCTTTAAAAATGGGTTTAATTTCTGATTTAAGTGAAGCAGAAACTAGACAACACACTCCAAAAATTGCTTTTGTTAATCAACCTTTTGATTTTACTACTTCTAGTGGAAAAGAAATTCTTGCAGGGGAATTTGATCTTAGTGTAAGAGCTTTATCTATGCAAAAGCTTCACCATGCAATGATGGGAACAGCTTCAGTTGCTATTGGTGTTGCTGCTTGTATTCCTGGAACTTTAGTAAATTTAGCTGCTGGTGGTGGTGAGAAAACTGCTGTTGAATTTGGACACCCATCTGGAACACTAAAAGTTGGGGCAGTTATAAAAAAAGAAAACGGTAAATATATAGTTGATAAAGCTACAATGAGCCGAAGTGCAAGAATTATAATGAAGGGTGAAGTTTACGCACCTGCGGATATTATGGGATAAATTAAAATTAAGGCTTAGCCTTAATTTTAATTCTTTATACAAATTTTTAAATCACTTTAACTTCTCTTTTTTCAAACTATCTTCAAGCTTTTTTAAATCATCTATTTTTTCTTGAGCAGTTTTTACAAACTCTTCAAATGCGAAACCCTTTTCAATAACTCTAATTTCCAAACTAATTTTAGCTACATAAATCTTTATTTTTAGGAGTTAAAATGTAAAAATTAGAGTTATGGCACAATATTTCTTGCTCAAAATCAAATAGTGCAAAAGATTTTCTAGACCAAAATAGTTTTAATATATCAATAAGAGATTACCTTGCAAATCCACCATCAAAAAGTGAACTAGAAGAGTTATTAAAAAAATTAAATATCTCTATTTTTGATTTGGTGCGAACAGGTGAAGAGATTTACAAAGAGTTAAAACTACAAAATATAAAAGAGCAAAATAAGCTAATAGATGCTGTTTTAGAAAACCCAATTTTAATACAAAGACCAATTTTGGTTGGAGAAAATAAGGCTTTTATAGTACGACCACCATTAAAAATAGAAGATATCATAAATAAATTTTAATGGAAAAGTCAAAAATAAATTGTCTTAAAAAAGTTTTAGCTATAATCTAAACTAAATTTTGAAAAATAATAATAATTAGGATAAAAAATGGGTCAAACAATAACAGAAAAGATATTTAGTGAGCATGTAGGAAAACAAGTTTTTGCTGGAGAGATTGTAAGAAGTCCAATTGATATGGTAATTGGAAATGATATTACAACTCCAATTTCAATAAAAGCTTTTGAAGATGGTGGTTTTGAAAAATTAGCTAATCCAGATGGATTTGCAATAGTTTTAGATCATTTTATTCCTGCAAAAGATATTGCAAGTGCAAATCAGGCAAAAATTTCAAGAGATTTTGCAATGAAATACAATCTTAAAAACTTTTTTGATGAAAAAGATATGGGAATAGAACATGCACTTTTACCTGAAAAAGGTTTAGTACTTCCAGGTGATGTTATTATTGGAGCAGATTCACATACATGTACTCATGGTGCTTTAGGAGCATTTTCTACAGGAATGGGAAGTACAGATATATCTTTTGGAATGATTACAGGTGGAAACTGGTTTAAAGTTCCTGAGTCAATCAAAGTTATATTTAAAGGTAAACCTTCACAATATGTAACAGGGAAAGATTTAATCTTAGAGATTATTAGAATTTTAGGTGTTGATGGAGCTTTATATAAAGCTTTAGAATTTACAGGTGATACAATTAAATATTTAAGTATGGATGATAGATTCTCTTTATGTAACATGGCTATTGAAGCAGGTGCAAAAAATGGAATTGTTGCATATGATGATATTACAAAAGAGTTTTTAGATACAGTTTCTAAAAATAACAATGGATTAAGAGCTGAACCAAAAATCCACTATAGCGATGTTGATGCAACTTATTGTCAAGTAATTGAGATTGATGTTGAAAAACTTGAACCAGTAATTGCATATCCATTTTTACCATCAAATGGACATAGTGTTTCTCAAGCTGTGAGTGATAATATAAGAGTTGATCAAGTATTTATTGGAAGCTGTACAAATGGAAGATTAAGTGATTTTAAAGTTGCTGCTGAGATTTTAAAAGATAAAAAAGTTGCACGACATGTAAGACTTATTTTAACTCCAGGAACACAAAAAATATTAAGAGATGCAACAAAAGCTGGATACATTGACACTTTAGTTGATGCAGGAGCAGTTGTATCAAATCCAACTTGTGGAGCATGTTTAGGTGGATATATGGGAATTTTAGGAGATGGAGAAGTATGTATCTCTACAACTAATAGAAACTTTGTTGGAAGAATGGGTTCACGAAGCTCAAAAATATATCTAGCAAATAGTGCTGTTGCAGCTGCAAGTGCAATTTCTGGATATATTACAGATCCTAGAAGTTTATAATTATGAATATAAATCCATTTGAAATACCATGTGTTATTTTAAGTGGAGGGAAAAGTTCAAGAATGGGAGAAGATAAATCTCTTCTTTCTTTTTCTTCTTCAAACTCTTTAATAGAGTTTCAATACAAAAGATTAAAACCTTATTTCAAAGATATTTTTATCTCTTCAAAAATAGATAAATTTGATTTTTTGGATGAT